>CAZFQD010000104.1:0-7991 GCA_964520885.1 uncultured Oscillospiraceae bacterium
GAAAATTAGGTGCTGTCAGCTGTTTTTAAAGTAAAATTTTTGACAGTACCATATTAAACTACGGGGTGAAAAAATGAAATTAAAAGCTATTAGGTTCATTGTTTCTATATTAATTATTGCTATTTTAACACCTTTATTTTATGTGCAACCACAATGTTTAGCAATAGATAAATCAAATAGTGATAATTCACCAGTAACCCTTGACATTTCAAAAAGTTACAATAGCTATATTGCAGAAAACGCAGATGCTATTTCGCCAGACCAACAAATATCCATTCCAGCAAGTGATTATGCATCTTCAAGTTATACACCTAATATTAAGGAAAATTATGAAGGAATGCAAGGGAAAAGTATTATTACCAATGAAGATGGATATGTTGAGTGGACAGTCAATATTCGCAGTGCAGGATTTTACAATATAGGGGTGGATTATTATCCAATTGTCGGGAAGTCCTCTTCAGCAGTCAGAATGATTTGGATTGATGGCAAATTGCCATTTGAAGAAGCACGAAATATCACATTTAGTCGAGTATGGTCGGATGTAATTAAAAATGGTAAATCAATTGTGCAGGATGCTAATGGCAATGATATTAGACCTGAAGTAATAGAAAAACCAATTTGGTTATCAACCTCCTTGCACGATTCAATTGGATATATAAATGATTCATTAAAGTTTTATTTTAGTGAAGGTATACATTCTATTCGTTTTATTGCAATAAAAGAGCCAATGCTAATGCACTTAATTAGGTTGTTTCAAGATGAACCACCTCTTTCCTATAATGAAGTAAAAAAAGAATATGATAAAAAGGATTATCAAACAGTTGATTGCCCGCCGATTAAATTTCAAGCAGAAGATACTAATACTAAATCAGATCCTATGATTGTGCCTGTTTTTGACCGTTCAACTTCTGCAACCGAACCAAGCGATCCAGCAAAATTGCGTTTGAATGCAATAGGTGCTGATAAGATGATGTATAACGGGCAATGGGCAACATGGAGCTTTTCCGTTCCAAAGACGGGGCTATATAAAATCGGTATAAAATCAATCCAAAACTGGATTAATGGTGCTATTTCATCAAGGAAGATTTTTATAAATGGAAAGGTTCCGTTTAAAGAGCTAAATGCAGTAGGGTTCCCTTATAGCTCATCGTGGAATATGGTTACATTAGGTGGGGATAATGAACCTTATGAGTTCTATTTTGAAGCAGGCAAAATACATGAAATAAAGTTTGAAGTTACACTCGGCAATATGTCTGATATATTACAAGAAGTTAATGATATAACAAATAAATTAAATGCAATTTATAGAAAAATACTTATAGTTACAGGTCCAACACCAGATGTAAATCGTGATTATCAGTTTGATGTAATTATGCCAGATGTTATTTCAGATTTGCAGACGCAGAGCCAAAGACTTCAACAAGCATTTAATGAAATTGTTAAAAGAACTGGTATGAATGGAGAAAATGTTCAAATACTGCGTAAACTCTATATGCAAATGGATGGGATGTATGAGAAACCACAAACAATTGCGGAACGCTTTTCTGCATTTCAAGGTAATACAAGTGCACTTGGTTCTTGGATTATGACAACAAAACAACAACCACTTACCATAGATTACTTTATAATTGCCCCAAAAAATGCTAAAATGCCTAATCCAACAGCGAATTTTTTAGATGATTTTGTATATCAAATAAGAAGCTTTATTTCAACATTTTTTGAAGATTATAATTCAATATCCTATGGTGAAAAAGAAAATTCCATTACAGTTTGGGTAGGTAATGGTGTTACTGGAGGACGTGACCAAGCACAGGTATTAAAAATAATGTCGGATAATTATTTCACGAATAAAAGCGGTATAAATGTTAACTTGCAGCTTGTTGCAATGGGTTCTTTGTTGCCAGCCACACTTTCAGGTCAAGGTCCTGATGTTGCCTTAACACTTGCTTCGAGCGAAGCAATGAACTACGCATTTAGAAATGCAGCTGTTGATTTAGCAAAGTTTTCAGATTACAGCGAAATTGCAAAGCGATTTAGCGATAGTGCATTAGTCCCGTTGACCTTTGAAAAAGGTGTTTACGGTTTGCCAGAATCACAAACCTTTCTTATGCTATTCTACCGCAAGGATATTATGGCACAACTAAAATTATCTGTACCACAAACATGGGATGATGTAATCAATATTTTGCCTGTTTTGCAGAAAAAACAATTAAACTTTGGTCTTCCATCTGCAATTGGAGCAATAGGTGCGAGTATGACAGCTTTTTCAATGCTACTGTTTCAAAATAATGGGCATTTATATACAGAAGATGGGGGGAAATCAGTTCTTGATTCGGATGCCTCAATTAATACTTTTTCTTTTTTAACAAGTCTTTACAACGATTATCAATTGCCAAAGGTTTTAGATTTTGTTAATAGGTTTAGAGTTGGTTCTGTCCCAATTGGTATTGCAGATTATAGCACTTACAACCAACTATCTGTTTTTGCTCCAGAATTAAATGGGATATGGGATTTTACATCAATACCTGGGATAAAAAAGGCGGATGGAACAATTGATCGTTCAGACCCATGTGCAGTTAGTACATGTATTATATTAAGTAAAAGCAAAAACCAAAAAAGTGCTTGGGAATACCTCAAATGGTGGACAAGTGCAGATATTCAGGTGAAGTTTGGACGAGAACTTGAAAGTATAATGGGGACAGCGGCACGATACCCAACGGCAAATTTAGAAGCACTTTATCAAATACCATGGTCTAAAACAAATTTTGATAAACTGATGGAACAATGGAAATCAGTTAAGGGTATTCCAGAGGTTCCTGGTGGCTATTATACACCACGATATATTGATTTTGCATTTAGGGATGTTGTCAATAATTCTTCTGATACTGGGCAAGCCATAACTAATGCAGCAAAGGCAATTAATAATGAAATACAAATAAAACGTAAAGAATTTGGATTATCTAATTAAGAAATATGCATTAGGATATTTGTCAATGTGTGGCAGAATGGAGTTACCTATATGAACAATTCTATAAATAATATGGATATTATGAAAAAAAAGGGGAAAGCATTTAAAAAGGCAAGTGCAATAATGAATGAAATTATTAAATTCAGAATATCTTATGTATTTATTGCACCTTTTATGGCTATTTTCATAACATTTACAGTGGTACCAGTTATTATTGCAATTTTTTATAGCTTTACTCAATTTAATATGTTAGAGACAGCTAAATGGGTATGGTTTTCAAACTATAGCAATCTTTTTCTAAAAGATAGTATATTTTTAATCGCTATTAAAAACACATTGCTTTTTGCATTAATTACTGGACCTATTAGCTATATGATGTGTTTAATGCTTGCTTGGTTTGTAAATGACTTGGCACCGAGAACAAGAGCCTTTTTAACACTGCTTTTTTATGCTCCAACATTAGCTAATATTTTTATGGTTTGGCAACTTATTTTTAGTGGAGACTCTAATGGCTTTCTAAATGCTTATTTAATGAAATTAGGAATTATTCTTGAGCCATTACAATGGTTGACAGATAAAAAATATATGATGCCAATACTTATCTTTATTATTTTGTGGTCTAGCATAGGAGCGAGTTTCTTGGCGTTTATTGCAGGCTTTCAAAATGTTGATAGAACCCTCTATGAAGCAGGTGCCGTTGATGGTATAAAAAATAGGTGGCAGGAATTGTGGTTTATCACTTTGCCAATGATGCGACCACAGCTTATGTTTGGTGCAGTTATAAGTATTACAGCGTCATTTGGCATAGGAGATACTATTTCTTTATTATGTGGCTTTCCAAGTACTGATTATGCTGCACACACCATTATGAACCATTTAACTGATTATGGCACTATTAGATTTGAAATGGGTTATGCTTGTGCTATTGCTACAATATTATTTATTATTATGGTTGGGTCAAATAAGTTAGTTCAAAAATTATTATTAAAAGTTGGTGTATAAAAGTGGCTGAAAGTATTGCCCCGAAAAAGAGGTTTAATTATAGTAATCATAAAAATAAAACAAAACGGTTAAATCGCTCCTTAGGAGGTAATATTGTTGTATTTTCATTTATTACAATATTTGGAGTGTTTATGTCGCTTCCTTTAGTATATACAATTGGAAACGCATTTAAGCCACTTGATGAATTGTGGTTATTCCCTCCCCCAATATTACCGCGCAATCCAACCTTAAAAAACTTTTTAGATTTATTCTATTTACTTCAAAATTCATGGGTTCCAATTTCACGATATTTTTTCAACACACTTTTTATAACAGTTTTGGGAACATTAGGACAGGTAATTTTTGCATCAATGTGTGCTTATCCTCTTGCTAAGCATAAATTCCCAGGTGCAAAGTTTATATTTAAAATTATTATTCTTTCACTAATGTTTAGTACAGCTGTAACTTCAATACCTAATTACCTAACAATGGTTAATCTTGGATGGGTAAATACATATCAGGCAATTATAATTCCAGCAATGGGGACATCTTTAGGACTTTATTTAATGAAGCAGTTTATGGAACAGTTGAATGATTCATTGTTAGAAGCCGCTAAAATAGATGGAGCAGGCGAATTCACTATATTCTGGAAAATTGTAATGCCCAATGTCAAAGCGGCTTGGCTTACAATGATTGTTTTTTCTATACAAGGATTATGGAATATGGGTTCAAGTGTATTTATTTACAGCGAACAGCTAAAGACCTTGCCTTATGCAATAAATCAAATTATCTCAGGAGGAATTGCCAGAGCGGGAGTTGGCTCAGCAGTAGCTGTAATTATGATGATTGTTCCAATTAGCGTATTTATTTTCACCCAAAGTAATATTATTGAAACTATGGCAAGCTCAGGAATCAAGGAATAGAGATTATAAAATTATGTTTGTATATATTAAATAATTGTTAAAGAAAAAATGTAGCACTTAATATCTTAATATATACAACATTTATATAAAAAACAATTAATAATGAAAGGAGTGTATTTACTAATACTATTTTTAATGTTTTTAATGTTCTTAATACAAACAACAAAATTAATTAGGAGGAAAAAAAATGAAAAAAATGTTATCAATTATTACTGTTTTGGCAATGGTATTCTCTTTATTATTAGGATTTGGCGTTTCAGTAAATGCTAATACAATTGAAGGAACAGTACAAAAAATTATGGATTTTGAATATGGGTCAAGAACGATTGGCATATGGGGAAATGCTTCAGATCCTGTTGTTGCTGATCCCACATATTCAACTGAGACTGCAAATCCTCTAAGTGGAAATGGATCGGCAAAAATAGAAGTTCCTGCAGGTTTTGATAGTGGATGGATAGGTTCCTGTAATAATGAAGATGCTGGTGGAACATCAGCAGATTATGATGGTATTGTAGTAAGAATAAAAATTATTAAGGACCCAAACAATACTGCCACAAGGGTTAAATTCAGACCGCATTTTAGCTGGAGTGATTGGATGAGTTCAGAGGGTGCAGTAGTTACAGATGTAGACGGTAATACAATAACTGCTAATGACGCTGGACAGAATGATGGCTCAGGCTACCAGATATATTTGCCTACAGACTTAGATGGCTATGTATTTTTCCCTAAACCATCAGGCTTTGATATGTCAACAAAGATTCGTACGGCTTTTTGGTTTGCAACTGGAGATGACGTCAATGGTTGGGCAGGAGCTACAGTACTTATGGATGATTTCTACTATTATAATTCGCTAAAAAACAATGAGGAAATTATTGCAGCAGTAAATTATTCAACTGATGGTACTGCACAAAGTATTATGAATTTTGGACCAGATTCGCAAACACTTACTCAATGGGCAAATGCTTCAGGAGTAGCAGACCCTGTGTATTCTCTTGAATCTAATACTCCGCTAAATGGGACAGCTTCACAAAAAATAGAATTTCCATCAGATTTTGATACTGGATGGATGGGCTCTTGTAATTCTATTACTGATGATGGTGGGACAATAGGGGATTACGATGGTATTATAATGAGAATCAAGATAATTAAGGACCCAAATAATACCGCCACAAAGGTTAGTTTTAGGCCATATTTTAGCTGGAGTGATTGGATGAGTTCAGAGGGTGCAGTAGTTACAGATGTAGACGGTAATACAATAACTGCTAATGACGCTGGACAGAATGATGGCTCAGGCTACCAGATATATTTGCCTACAGACTTAGATGGTTATGTATTTTTTCCTAAACCAGCAGGCTTTGATATGACAACAAAGCTTCGTATGGCTATGTGGTTTGCAACAGGAGATTCAGTGAATGGCTGGGCAGGAGCTACAGTACTTTTGGATGATTTCTACTATTATAATTCACAAAAAAGCAATGCGGTAATTATTGCAGCAATTGAAGGTGAAATAAGTGTAGAAAATGTACCGGTTACTGGTGTAACAGTAACATCAGAGGCACAAGCAGTAGTTGGTAATACCTGTGCTTTAACAGCAAGAGTAAGCCCATCAAATGCTTCAAATAAAGCTGCAATCTGGGTTTCTGATGATGAAGCTATTGCAACAGTAAATACTTCGGGTGTAGTAACAGGTGTAGCACCTGGAATAGTAGACATTACGGCAACAACAGTAGATGGTAGCTTTTCAGGAACTTGTTCTTTCACAGTAACTGCTACAGCTCCATCATTACACTTAACAACTATACCAACCTATAATAATGCTCAAAATTGGCAATTTAAGGGTGTTCCCGGAAATGGCTCATGGTTCTTTATTAAGCATATAGCAACAGGCAAATATTTAACATATTCCGGAGGCAACATTGTTTTAAGTATATTTGCCGCATCAGGGGAACAATATTGGAGCTGTGATAGGTTAGGAAACAATTCAAGTTTGGTGAACTTAATGGATCAAACAAAAGGAATTGCAATGGTGGATGGTCAATTTTCAACAAGTGATACCTATCCTGAAATTATATTTTCAAGTGAATTTAGTAATTTTGTCCCATTAAATTCTACAATGTTTGGTAATGACCCTAATGGGACTGAAATGTATATTGGAACTATCTCATTCGTTCAAGATAAAGTAAGAAATTATTTAAGTTATACTGAATTAGAAACCGCAGATATTTCTGTAGACTTTGGGAACTATAGAGTAGCTGGATATTACATATCAAAAATTCAGCCAAACACATCAACAAGTGAATTTCTTGCAGGGGTTACACCACAAAGTGGAACAGAATTAGTATTTAATAATTTAGCTGCAAACAATATTATTCAAACAGGAACAACAATTGATGTTATGGTAAATGAAGTAAAAACTAAAACTTACACAGCTATTATTTATGGTGATATTGATGGTGATGGCGTAATAAGTATTAGTGATTTGGCAGCAATAAAAGGACATTTGCTTAAAATAAATGTTCTAACTGGTGTTAATTTAGAAGCTGCAAATATTCATACAAAAACTAGTCTCTCTATTAGTAATTTATTAGCAATTAAAAGGCAAATTTTAGGAATAGCAAGTATAGCTCAGTAGTAATTTTTAAAATCTAACAGGTGAACTTTTTTTGTTCACCTGGTTCACCTGTTAGATATTTCTTAAAATATATTTATTAAGAAAATCGCAAGACAATTTGATTTGAAAATTTGCAATGATTATCCGTAAAAGGAAGTGTACGCACATTGCATTATATAAACTGTGGAAAAGTTGATGACTTTCGTTTTTTGCTATGTAAAAAATAGCATTTGATAGGCAACCAAATTTTAGCAAAGACCAAGCAAACACTTAAAAAATGTTATGAAAGGAGTAGAATTATGTTGTGCTACAAACAATCCAATCTGAATTCATCGTAAAATGTTTTTTTATCGTGTTCATATGGAATTCGGGTACAAGAAAATGTAATAAAAACGAAAGGATGTAAAAAAATGAAAACAAAAATGCGTATTTTGATTTCGGGCATATTAATTCTATTAATTGTTTTAGCTCTAACTGTATCTGCAACTTCAAGTGGAGAGGTTACATT
>CAZFQD010000105.1:0-7851 GCA_964520885.1 uncultured Oscillospiraceae bacterium
AATATTATTCTGTTTTTTTATCGTTTTTCTCTTGACTTTTCATAGCTGGTCTCCTGTCTTTTTTCAAGAGGTATTATCTCAAATTTCTTTCACTTTGAAAATGCACCCTGAGTTTGAGCGGTTACACTGCTCCCTCTGATATGAAAAATTATTCTTTTTCAAGTTTTACCCCAACTATTGATAAAGAACCTGAAAATAAAGACTGCTTCGTTGCTTAATCATATCAAGCTGTTTTAACCGTATTTGGACTGCTCTGTGAGAAACCTTCTTCGAGGAACACTATCTCTACCAATCAAGCCGGAGCTTACAACAATCGTTCCTTGTGGTACAACTTCTTCAATTGGCTTATACATCATATCAAGACATTTAATTTGTGTATCCTCAAATGTAATTAATCCCAACACGCTACCTTGCATATTAAGTGTTTTTATTTGAATGTCAAGCCCGTAGCAATCCTGAACTATGGCTTCAATATTCACAGTCTGTGGTGTCTGCAAAGACATAGGCACATACTCTTTTAAAAACATTGTTGCGATTTCATCAATATCATATCTGTTCAAAATATATTGACCATTATTCTTTTGCGAGTAGTTAAGCTGCATATCCGTCACATTCCTTTTACGTCAAGTTCGATTTTTCTTTATTCCATTAATGATCTGTTGCCATTCTTCGTTGGTTACTTTATTATCACATGCAACTCTCAGAGCAACTCGTGCCATACCTGTGTTTCCTATGTATTCATTTAGGTCACTGAAGACATTCTGACGACTTTTCCCTGCCATATCATAAAAATTATGTATTTCTTGCTCATCCGTAATTTTCAAGACCTGAATAAGCCGCTCCATATATTTTGTTGGAGCACTACGATTCCCCTTTTCAATATCACTAAGATAAATTGGGGTAATCTCAATTTCAGCAGCTAAACCTCTAAGCGACATTCCCAATTTTTCTCTCTTTGCACGAATATACTTACCAAAAATTTGCTGAATTTTTTCTGGCATTATCACACCTCCAAACGTATATGCGATTATGTGTAAGCAAGTATATATACATTATAATGGGGATATTTTCCTTTGCCAATAGCTTTTTTAAAGAAAATTGCATAAAATTGGATTTATTTACTTAGTTTTTCTATAATTTCTTTGAAATAAACTAATATTTTTTTATTCCTGCTTCCGTTATTTCAATTTTGAAGTATTTACCATATGTAAACAGAAGGTGTTCCACTTTCATTATATGATAAAAATATCGTATCAATCTGACTAAAAAGATCTTTGCCATCCTGATAAATTAATGCAAAGCTGAAAATCAAAAATCAAAACATATCACTGCTAATTTGTGGCTGTTTTTATAGAAGGACTCAAATCAATGCCTTTCGGGTTATTAGTGACAATATTTGCGTTTTATAGATGTTTATAAAGCAACATTGTCCCTCATATTCGTTCATAATTGACCATAATTTTAAGGTCAACTTTTTATAGTCGTTCATATTTGACAGTGAAATTTTAAAGGTTTTATAACCGTTCAAAGAATTAAACCCCATTTCAATCCCAAGTTGGAGGTTGAAAATGATTTGAGTATTAATTCATTTCTTGAAAAAATCAATTGTTAGTACACTTATTGATAAAACTAATATACGCCTCTCTTAGCTCCTTTGCTTTGTCCTCGGGGCTTGTGGGATTGCAATGTGCCCATACACCCGTTTCACTTGAAGCATTAAATTTTTGTTTGTCTGCCGCTCTCATCGGTGGGAAAAACTCAATATGAAAATGATAAAAATCACTTGTGTCCTCAATATTCACAGGTGCATTGTGCATACACATCATATATGGAAAATTAAAGCCAAATAAACTGTCAAGCATACCGGTTGTATGCTTGATTGTTTCTGCTAAGGCAATTTTTTTCTCATTATTAAACAAAGTAATATTATTCATATGCTTATTACTAATAATATAAACTCCATAAGGATACTCCGAAAAGAAAGGCAAAAAGACTGTAAAATGTTCATTACTAAATATAACTCTCTTTTCAAATGCCTTTTCTTCCTTTAACATATCGCAAAAGAGGCATTTGTTTTTTTCTTCAAAATACTCTTTTGAAGCCTCTAATTCAAGTTCAATCTTTTTTGGAATTACAGAAAATCCATATATTTGCCCATGTGGGTGAGGCATTGTAACTCCTACCATTTCGCCACGGTTTTCAAAAATGAAGACATATTTGATTTTTTCATCCTTGCTAATTTCAGTAAATCTATCTGCCCATAAATCAACTATTTTTGTTATATGAGGCACTGAAAACTCTCTTAAACTTGCATTATGCTCCGATGAAAATAATATTACCTCGCATTTTCCATAGGACTGCTTGACTTTAAAGAAATCATTTGCAACATTATCAGACGGTGGAGGATTTTGAGAAAGGGTTGGGAAATCATTATCATATTTATAAACATCATAACTTTGCGGCACCTTGCCGGAACCCGTGCAAAATGGGCACCAATCCTTTGGCATTTGAGGTCTATCTTGCCTATGGGATGCAATCATTACCCAGTCCTTAATTAGCGGATTATATCTAAGCTCTGCCATTTTTTTACCCCTTTAAATAATCTTTGTTCCGCCAATTGGTCTTATTGATAAAATATAACAAGAGCCAATTCCAAAAACCTTTTCTATCTCTGTTTTGTATTTTTCTATTAATTCATTAGGCACAAAGGCTTGAATTGTGCCTGCAAATCCTCCGCCATGCACACGAAAAGCCCCTTTGCCATTTAAAATTCTTTCGGTTAAAGCAAGTGCTAAAGATACTCCCTGTTCAAATGTATTTTTAGTTGCATATACATTTTGATTATACATAAAAGAAGAATACCCCGATTTTGTAACAAGATTTAAAAATTCATCAAAATTGCCTTCTTTTAAGGCATTAGTTTGCATTAAAACTCTTTCATTATCGCCAATAAAGTGCAAAGCTCTTAATACTGCTCTATCCCCTAATTTTTCTCTAAGTGTTGGAATGCTTTGCTCAAAAATATTGATATCAACCTCACGCATACAGTTTTTGCCTAATGCTTTAGCAACACTATCCATTTCTGAACGAATAGCTGTATATTCATCGGTTAAATCCGCATGGTTTCCACCGGTATCAACAATGCAAAGGCTATGATTGTATTTGTTAAAATCAAACTCAATCTTTTCAATTATAGGCTCCTTCGGGTTTTTAAAGTCTATGGCAACAAAGCCTCCTACAGAAGAAGCCATTTGGTCCATTAGTCCGCTTGGTTTGCCAAAATAAACATTTTCAGCATATTGTGAAGCCATAGCAATTAATATTGGATTAATTTTACCATTATTAAATTCATAATTAATTATGTTTGAAACCAAAACCTCAAATGCAGCAGATGAAGATAGCCCTGAACCCTTTAAAACATTTGAGGTTGTATAGGCATCAAAACCCCCTATATTATAGTCCTCACTTTTAAGTTTCGCACAAACTCCTCTTATTAAGGATTGTGACCTGCCACTTTCCTCGTCCTTTGGAATTAGTCCCCAAAGTTCTATAACATCCATTTCATATCCGTAGGATTTTAGTCTAATAATATTTTCGCCATTTTTTGCTACTACTGCAATTACATCTAAATTAACACTCGCCGCCAATACTCTGCCATTATTATGGTCGGTATGATTTCCGCCAATTTCAGTTCGTCCGGGTGCGGAAAAAACGCTCAAGTCTTTCCCCTTGCCAAATATCTTCTCAAATTCATTTATAGCTTTTATGTATCGTTCCTTTTGGCTTTTAATTTCCTTTTTACCATACAAAAATGAAAACTTTTTATCAATTACTCCATTTGTAATTGCTTCTGTTAGTTTTTCTGAAAGCATTTTTTCTCCCCATTTCAAGTTGTTTTCATTTATTGTATTTGTCAATGTAAAATTGGTCCACAATTTTAGTCAAAAAAAGAGTGAAATTTAATTATGTTCAATGTTATGGATTAAAAACAGTAAAGAAAAAATATGGAAGGCAAAAATAGTTAGGCTTAAAAAGCACACATTATATTTTTGTATTAAATGCTTCTAACATAGCCAATATATTTTCTGGCGGAACATCGCTTGGTATGGCATGAGTGGGTGCCGCAATATATCCTCCGTTTTTACTCATAATATTCATTATTCGCAAGGTTTCGTTTTTCACTTTTTCGGGTGTTGCGTATGGTAAAAGTTGTTGAGTAGAAATTCCACCCCAAAAGGTTAAGTCGTTGCCAAATTTCAACTTAATATTTTCAATATTATATATTTCTGGTTGAAAAGTTTGATAGCAATTCAAACCAATTTCTATCAAATCAGGGAATATTTCCTGAATATCTCCACAACTATGTTGAAAAACAAATCTATTATTTTTCTTGACCAAATCGTACATTTTTTTCATTCTTGGTTTTATAAATTTTTTCCAAAGAACAGGTCCCATTATCAATCCCTTTTGTTGACCCCAATCATCTCCGAAATAGAATCCATCAAAGTCGTACTCATTTGCTATATTAATTATTTTGCAATTATAATCGCATATTTTATCAAGTAATTTATGCGTAAAGTCTTGTTCGCTAATCATATAAATCAATATATTTTCCATACCGCATAAGCTCCAAGCTCTTTCAAACATAGAGAAGCCTATGCCAGCAAATTTAAATTTATCATTTTTTGAATTTATAATTTCTTGGTATTCTTTTCTCAATCTATTTTCATCCAAAATAGGCTCTTCCCATAGATTAATATTAGGTTCATAAATTTTTGGGATATCCACAACGCCGATATCCTTATCTGCACCAGTTCTATTCCAAACAACTCCAAACTCATCTTTAAAATGTTCCTGCTTATCTTTTAATTCAGTAGGCCAACCCCAATATTGACAATATTGCAAATGTAATTTTAATTTATCTTCAAAATTATTGTCGTTTAGATAAGCGGACACAATATCAAATTCTTGCATTGTGAAATCCATATGATAAGGGACTATATCACTTTCTTTATGGTTTAGTGCATTTATAACTCTATCCTTACGCGTCATAATATTACCTCCGTTTTTATTTATAATTTTGGTAATTTTTTATAACAATTTTCTGCCAGTTTAATTAGTTGCTTAACACTTTTTCATTTTATGCATATGTGCTAACATAAAGACCTTTATAGAAATATTGGAAAGCAAAAATTCAATACTTTGCAGGCACCGTAAAGGGTGCATGAGGATATACCAAACCGACATACAAAGCCCATGGTGTTGCATTCTCAATATGTTCCTTAACCGTTCCCCATATTCTAAAAGCATCCCTCAACTTGGTTTTAGCAGGATTTTTAAGATATGCAGGTTTGGCATCAACTAAATCTTTATTTACAGGTCTAAATATTGAACTTATCATACTATTTGTATATTTTAATATTTTTCCAGAACCAAATGAGTTCATCATTATATTTTTAAAATAAAAAATTAACTGGAAATTCAAGTAAAATCCTATGTAACTGTAAATTTAATCATTAAATCTTGTCCATTACTATTTGTTTTCGATCCATAAATATATAAAATATTGTTATTATTGTTTTCTTCTGGCATTGATATTCTGAATATAGCATCTCTGTTTTCATCTTTCAAAACATCTTTTATAGTAATATCAGAAGTATAATGTTCGTTTAAAAAGCATCCTTTTTCGGTGAGGGTTAACAAAATGAGTGTGCTTTTTTTTATATGAGAATTAATATCTAAATTATTATTTTTTTGTACTAAATAATAGTTTGCAATTATTGAGTAATCACATAGGATTATATCATTTAATAAAAAAAGAATTTTTGTTTTCTTAGGGAAATTGCTATATGTCTTTGCTTCGACTACAATTGAAATCTGTAATTGGGATATATTGTTATTAATAAATTTTGAAGTAGGTAGATTATATTCTATATAGCCATTCTCAAACCAGATGATATCTGCCTTAAAGTGGTCGGGACTGTTAAAGTATCTTGGATCATCCACCAATCCAATAACATAATTATCTGCATACAAACCACAGTGAGAAGAAACAAAAGCAGTATTATACAAACCAACTGGTATATATATAACATGGTTTTGCTCATTAACATTTATGTTGTTATTATTTATAATTATCTCTTTTTCTTTTAAAGTACATACTTTCTGAATTCCTCTACGTGCTGGCTTTATATAGGAATAAATGATGCCTGCATTTTCCAGCATTATTATATGCCGAGTCATTATTGAAGTTGATACTTGAAGTGATTCGGCAAGTTCTTTGATATTATATGATTTTTCCGACAATAGATTAAGTATTTGGATTCTTGTAACAGAAGTAAAACATTTAAAAACATTCATGTTATCAGGAGATAGATTTATTTTCAACTTTCATCTTCCCTTCGCATTATTTCCAGTCGTTGCCATCCCAGGTTATTTCTTTACCCAAATCAGTATCAAAGTATTTAGTATGATACGGACACAATCTTTTGATAGGACGTTTTGACATTGGTCCACCTGAAATTAAAATACCTTTTTTTAAAAAATGTATTCTTTTATGAGGATCGCAGGGAAAATCCTCATAAATCGTGCTGTCATTTTGAAACGTATACCAAATATAGTTGTCCAGTTCTACGTTATATTCACCTTCAGCATCCAATGAACGGTAAAAAAAATTAAAACCATAGGCTTCTTTTCTGTACAACCCTTCAACCCTCCGCCCAAAATAATCCCACGGGGGATCATTGAGCCCTTTAACGTGTAATGTATGGATTTTAAGAAAAGTTTCCGTGTTTGGATAAATCGGTGCCCACTCCTGATTTACATTATAAACGCCATCATCAATCGTAATAATACTTATGTTGTTGTAATCAATCGGGCAATAATATATACTCAATATATCAATTATACCGGATGAATTATTGAGTTTAATCATACTGCCTCTCGGCTCAGAAACACAAACGCCTTCAATATGAAAGGAAGTTACCGTGAATGTTCTTACATCACGGAAATTAATTGCTGTTTTACACTTGGTACGATCTAAGATAATATGATTAAAAATAATCTCACTGTCCTCACCTTCAAGAGATATCATGGAATCAACCTGTGGCTTGTTAGAATTCATGAATATATTAGTAAACACATTACCTATCCTATTAGTACTTTTAAAATCTATACCCCGATAAGAAAAATTGGTTATTTCTATGCTGTCGAAATGTACTGAAAAAGGTCCGTTTAACATTGGCTTATTTGTATTGTGTTCTTTGGCGTAGATTGCCGTACCGATTTCTTCTATTCTCACATTTCGTATTGTAGAGCCTCTCTGCAAAGCCCAAATGTTACTACTTGTTTCTATACCCACACGTTCCCCGTCGTTCTCTTTGCCTGTTAGCAGACCTTCTTTATACTTGATCAGAATGTCCGCAATTACACAGCTTCTCCCTGCCTTTATAATAGGTGCCATGATATCCGGATTAATTGAAACAAGTTGCGTCGTAAAAATTCCGGAACCTATAAAATTCTGATTGTTAAGTTCCAGAGTTTCGCTGATATAATAGATACCCTCAGGCACATAAACACTCATTGATGTTTTTAAAGCTTTTTTAAATGCTTCCGTTTCATCCTGAAAACTGTTAGAACGCGCTCCATAATCTAACACATTTGCATATCCATCAAACAAATTATTACTCATTTATATCACCTATAATTTTTAATATTTGAATATTATTATAACATAAAATATACAATATATCAATTTTTTTTTTTTTTTTTGTAAATTTTTTTTTTTTTTTTTTTTTTAATATTTTTTATTTTTTTATTTTTTTTTAACTTTTTAATTTTTTTAATATTTTT
>CAZFQD010000106.1:0-7734 GCA_964520885.1 uncultured Oscillospiraceae bacterium
GAGCAGGTCATGCACAAACAAGCACAACAGCGAATATTTACAGCCACGCACTGAGGACAGCAGATGAAATGGCGGCAGATGTAATTGAAAATATGCTAAAAATTTCGAGTATAAAACAAAAACAAGCATAAAATAATTAATAGCCAACAGGTGAGAATACTCATTTGTTGGCTGTTGATAATAACATTAAAATATGGTTTCCCAAACCTTATTATGTCAATAGAAATTATTGAAAAGGGTAAAAGGAATTTGTTAAAACGTTTGCATTCATACAATATTCGTGATATGATTAACAATAAATAACTATATTGTATAAAGGGGTATGTCAAATGGATATGGAATTAATTGGCAAAATAGCTTTAGCGATAATTGGAATTTTTGCAGTAACTTCATTTGGAATTTTCATTAAAATAAACTTAAGCAAGAAAACAAAAAAGAAGGTTATTAAAACGAAACAAAAGATTAATGGGGACGGAAACAATCAGGCTGGCAGAGATATCAATATAAAATAAAGGAATAATTATTATGAGTAATAAGCAAAATGCAAATGGAAATAATAACACTCAAGCACAAGGTGATATTACATATACCTATAATTTTGAAAATTACAAACCTAAAGCAATACACTTTTATGAGAAAGATATAAAAAATGTAATTGAAGAGTTTTCAGGTTATTTTAATCAAAATAAAAGCGAAGTTTCGGGTGATATTTATGATGGAGAGTTTGATTATACAGAAAAAGTAGAGAAAAATAGATTAAACTCTCTTTCAGAAGATTATTTTGAGTACATACAATCGGAACATTTGCAATATTTTTATAAAATTGATAGTTTTTTGAAAGACCCAAAAAACAAGACTCTTTTAGATAATTATAATAAAACAGCATTTGAAATAAAATTTAAAATTCAGACAATGCGTTCGCTTTTTTCTTCGTTTGACGAAATATTAGGAGAACTGTATAATGGATTAGTTGATAAGAATGTATCTGGTCTAGAAGAAAATCGTGATTTGTATATTGTTTTTATTACCTATATGTATTGGAATTGTGATATTGGGAAAAAGAGATGATAAGTATGATAAAGCCACATAAATATTTAGATATCAACTACAGTGTTATTGTTGTTGGTTCGAAAATATTAAGCATTTTTAGAAAAAAAGAAAAAATGAAATATGAATTAGTTTTAGAAAAATTGATTAAAAATGGCGGGGAAGAAAACAAATATGTTTTCCCGCAAGCTTTGTCGTTTTTATATTTGTTAGGGAAAGTTGATTATTGTAAAGAAACTGATGAATTGGAGTTGTTGATATGAAAATAATGCAGATGTATTCTAATTCTCTTAAATTCAAATCAGTCAAGTTTAATGAGCAGTTTAATATAATTTTAGGGGATATAAAGTATCCTAACGACTTGAATAAGGATTCTCATAATTTAGGGAAAAGCACTTTAATTAATCTTATTGATTTTATGTTTTTAAAAGGGATTGACAAAGATTATTTTTTAAAAAAATCAGGTTTTTCAGAACATATATTTTTCATGGAATTAAAATTAAACAATTCTAAATACTTAACGATAAAGAGATCAGTAGAAAACAACACGAAAATATCCTTCAAATTGCATGATGAACCATATCAAGACTTCATCAATGAATTTTTTTGGGACCATGTTGATTTAAGTATAAGTGCTAAAAATGATAAAGATAATGCCAGGTTTGTTTTAAACAGATATTTAGAATTTGATGTTTTGAAAAATGAGAAGTATAGAAAGACTCTAAGCTATTTTTTCAGAACCAAAATGACTATACGGATGTTTTTAAACTAAAAAAATTTAAGGGTTCAGATTTGGATTGGAAGCCCATTTTATTCGAGTTATTAGGATTTGATAGTAAATATATGAGGGATAAATACAATTTGGATTATGAAAAAGAACAGAAGAAAAAATTAATTTCTCAAATTGAAAATGAGTTTCAAGTATCAGATAAAGAGATCGATAAAATAAAAGGATTAATAGAAATTAAAAAGCAAGAAAGAGAAAAGACCATGTTATGGTTGGATAAATTTGATTTTTACTTGCAAGATAATAAAATTGAAAAAGAGTTAATTTTACATATTGAAGAATCAATTTCTAAATTGAATGGACGAAAATATGATTTAGATTATGAAATAAATGAGATTGATAAATCATTAAAAACCAATGTAACATATGATTTAAATACAATTAAACAAATATATGAGGAAACAAAGATATTTTTTCCTGAACAACTAATGAAGGAATATAAGGAATTAATAGAGTTTAATAATAAGGTTTTCACAGAAAGAAAACAATATTTGCTTAAATCTATGGAAAAGAAGAAAACAACATTATCAAAAGTAGAAGGCGAGCTGATAGAGCTAAATAATAAACGAAAGAGTAATATGGATGTGTTTACTCAATCAGATACATTTGAAAAATACAATTCCTATAGAGAATCGCTTATATCTATCGAAAAAGAATTAACTAAATATGAAACAGAGATGGAAAATGTAGATATAATTAAAAAATTGCGAAAAGAGCTGTCCAAAATTGATAGTCAAATTGAAAGGGCTTCAGAGTTGTTGCAAGAACAAATAGATACAGGTAATGATGATTACAAGAGCATAAGAATGGATTTTCATGATTTTGTTAAACAAATAATTAATAATGAAGCAAGTCTTTGGTTATCTGTAAATGGAGATGGCAATATAGATTTCAAAGAAAAAATCTTAAATGAAAAAAATGAAGTTACATCTCAAAATGATGGTCACACATATAAAAAAATACTTTGTGCTTGCTTTGATTTAGCTTTAATAAAAAACTATATCAATAAAAGTTTTTATAGAACTGTTTATCATGATGGTTGTTTAGAATCGCTTGACCCGAGAAAACAAAAACAGTATTTGGATTTGGTTAGAAAAATTTCATCTGAATATGATGTGCAATATATTATGACAGCATTAAAAAGCGATATTCCTGATGATGAAAATGGTAAGTATGTTCCGCAAAATTATGAAATTGCAGTTGCTTTATCTGATGAGAGTGATAATTCTGGTAGGTTATTTGGATTTATCTTTTAACACATTTTTTATTGCATGTAATTGATTTTTGGCGATTCATTTCGAATGATAACTAAATCGTCTTGAAGTACTAATATTACTTTTAAAAAAGCATGAGAGATGTGAATATAAAAATATTGGAGCGGCGAAATGAAAAACCATTTAAACATATTTGAATACTATAATCAAAAAGGTATATTGCCAATAGAGAATAATAGTACAAGAAATCTTGGATTAGTCCTTAAAAACAATGAACTTGCATTTGATAGATTTTTGGATTTAGTTTCCGAAAAAGCTGAAATTCAAATATTAAAACCTTGCCATGAAGATGAATGGTTTTTGAAAGTGCAAGTTAAAATTAAGGATTTTGCAAAAGAAGATTTAGTAATAGACAATTTTGTGGGAATAACTCTTACGACTTCAAAACTGGAGTTCTATGGTAATAATGAGGACGAAAGTGATGTTGCAAACATAACTGATATAGTTATGTTTTCTAAGGGTACTTTAATAATAATTGAGGCAAAGAGGAATAGCACCGATGCAACTGAGCAATTAAAAAGGCAAATTAATCAGCTTAAGTCTGAATGGCAAGAAAACGGTTATCTTAGTGACCCTGAGCCTAATTATTGTAGTTTAGAGTGGTATAATGTTATAGAATGCTTAAATAATATAAATATTCTCACAAATGAGAAAGATGTTATTTTAAACGATTATATTGAACATATAAAAAATAGCGTTCCAGCTTTTTTCCCTGTTCAAACTTTTGATAAACTTGGAGAAAATGATAATGCACATATTAGGAGAAGAATTGAACGATTTGCTTTGAATTATGGTACGGATTTAAATATAAGAAATAAAAGCACAGAGCCAGTATATTGGGTGAAATTACAGGAAAAAGAATATATAAAGGAATTAGCATATCAAAATTATAATAACGATTTAAAATTGCACTTTTACCCTGGCAATACGATTGCTCAAGGATACAGTTTATATAATGAAAACAATAAACTTAGTTTCTTAAAAACAACATCTTTAAGAGTTCAAAATTATGACTTAAAATTGATGATAAGACCGTGTCTTAAAATATCCGATGCTTGGGGCAAATTTAAGTTTGATATTAGTGTCAATACGACAGAAGAAGATGTTATAAGAAAGATTTTCAAAGAAATATGTGGAAAAAGAAAAAGCAATGATAATTTTGAAATATTAAATAAATTTGAGCACTTCAAAAACATTATTTCCAAAGGAGATTTTGTTGAAGGTTTTAAAGAAAACTTTAAAAAACCCGAACTTAATTATACATTTATTGTTTCTCTAACAGTTGGTATATTTATTCCCGAAATGTATAGCGTGCTAAAAAAGATTGATAATGTAATTCCAACATTGTCCAGTAATGATAAGATTGTGGAATTTACAAAAGAAGTTACAGCAAAAATCTATGAACTTATTGAGGATTAAAGATATTATATTAATTAATGTTATAAAAATAAGCCCTATGACCTTTTAAAAAGAGGAAATAGGGCTTTTTTTTGTTTTTCAACCTATAACCGTCGGGTGCAGAACCCGAAGGGCAGAGGTTGAGGAAACATCCCAGTATTTACAAGGAATTTACAGCATAAACATCAAATAAACATCTGCGATAATCTCGGGAAAACCGCACCAATACGCACTTATTTGAGGTAATCTAATGCCATTTCTTATACAAATAAACATCAAATAAACATCAACTTGGAGGTTTTGCCTACTTTTTCAGAAAAATTAAAAACCCTACAAGCCTTGTGGCTGTAAGGTTTAAATGTGGTTGCGGAGACAGGATTTGAACCTGTGACCTTTGGGTTATGAGTGTCAATAAAATCATTTATTAATTTTTAGTAAATGGCGATAAACCGCACCAATACGGGCTTTCATTCAATTATTCAGATTGTTATTTAAGGCGATTTCTTATCAAAATAGGCAGTTTTTAGTCAAGTAGTTGGACAAATGACGGACAAATTTATGAGCGTATCCATAGGAATTAATTGCAACATTTTCAATAAAGTAGTTGGACAAATGTCATTAAAATGACGGACAAATTTATTTGA
Organism: uncultured Oscillospiraceae bacterium; assembly: GCA_964520885.1. GTDB lineage: Bacteria > Bacillota > Clostridia > Oscillospirales > SIG519 > CAZFQD01. Next base: position 5,151 of record CAZFQD010000106.1, read on the forward strand.
ATATATCCTTACAGTATTTGAAAAAATCTCTTTTATAAAATAGGCAATAAAAGGCGTAATATCGCAAACATTCGCTTTGTTTAGGCTGTAGCCTACAAAGTTCAAAGGCTTTATAATACTTTGCCTTACTGTCGTTAATTAAGGCTGAAAAGGGGAAAAGCAAAGCCTTAAATATACATATTTATATTCCATAAAAGGTAAAGAGGAATATTTTTGAGCGATGTGCCACTAACATTATTCATAGTTATTTTAAAGGATATTCTCGGCTTATATTTCTTATTGTATTCAGAAAGAGATTTTGCTCTATCATTCTTTTGGGACTTGATTTCAAGAGGAATAATATCCATTCCTTTTTGAATAACAAAATCAACTTCTGCTAAATTTCCCGATTTCCAATAAAATGGTGTTATTCCACTATTGATTACAATTTCACAAAGTGCATAATTTTCAGCTAATGCACCTTTAAATTCCTTAAAGGTATCGCTTTTTTGGATTAGCGATTCAGCTGGTAGGTTTGACATTTTACGTAGCAAACCTATATCTGACATATATAACTTAAAATAAGTCTGATCTGCATAAGCAGATAAGGGCATAAATGGCTTTTCGATTTTCATTACTTTATATACAAGTCCTGCCGAAATTAGCCATTCAAGTGCATCTTCTAAGTCCTTAGCACGAAGACCTTTTTTAACTTGACCAAAAATAAATTTAGAGTTTTCTTTTGCTAACTGCTCAGGAATAGACCTCCAAATAGCTGATAGCTTTGGAAAGTCATTTGATGGTGCATACTTTGCAAAATCAAGTTCATAGCTATCAAGAATTTTTTGTTGTATTGCTTCAATTTTATTAATATCCTTTGTATCACACCACTTTTTAACAACCTCTGGCATACCACCAGTAATATAGTAGTTCATTAAATAGTTTTCTAATTTTAAAGCAAATAAATCCGACACTTTTTCGTCTGGTTTCAAAGTTATTAAATACTCGCAAAGCATCTCTTCATTGTTAGCTAAAAGAAACTCATAAAAATTCATAGTATATAGTGTTAATAACTCAACCTTTCCAACTGGAAAAGATAATGGCTTTGAAAGAGCAATGCCCAAAAGGGATCCTGCACTCACAATGTGATATTCTGGTGCATTCTCACAAAAGTATTTAAGTGAAGTTAATGCTTTGTTGCAAAACTGAATTTCATCAAATATAATTAGTGTTGTATTTGGGTTTATTGCTTTTTTTCTTAAAATGCCTAACTCAACTATTATTCTATTAACATCTAAATCGCTTTCAAAGCGTTCTTGCAAAGCTTTATTACCTTCAAAATTAAAATATGCAACATCTTCATAATATGTTTCGCCAAATTCTTTAAGTAAAAAAGTCTTTCCGCATTGGCGAACACCTTTTACGATTAGCGGCATTCTGTCTTTTTTATTCTTCCATATCTTAAGTTGTTCTATTAGTAATCTTTTCATTTAAATTTTCTCTTCTTTATCATACAATTTTTGAAATATTATTTGCAGTGTATATATTTAATATAAACTATAATTAGAACTTTGTCAATATAAAACGCAAATTTCATATCAATAATGCTTATATTATTGCATTATTGGCATTTGAGCAATTGGATAACTAAAATAATGTTATACTAATTAACCATTAAAATATAGAATATATTTTAATAAAAGCGTAGCTTTTTGATAATTTTTCGTAAAATTATCGTTAATATAGTTCAATACTGTTCTCCATCAACTTTTCAAAGTTGATGATAGTTGCAAAGCAACCATTAAAAACTATTAAAGTTTTTAATAGAGAAATAGTATTACAAATATGCTATTATCATAAATCAAATTAGCGTGCTTGTAACATTATTTCTCCAGTATTGAACTATATAGTATAGATATTTTTTTATTATCATATAGGTGTGATTAGACTGCTTCAACATGTAATATAAAAACATAATATTATTTTTTATTATTCAGTTATTCCGTTACTAATAGATATTAAAGCCAGTAAAATAGCCTATTGTAATATTAAACTAAATAAAAAAATATTCCGTTATTTTTGTTATTACCGTTAAAAAATACCATAAAAAATGTAATTTTGAACATTTGTATGGTATTTATATTATCGCTCTATTTTGGGCGATTTTTTTATTTGCATTTCTTGGATTTAGAATATCCCCTATGGCATCACTCGCCATTTCGTCAACAATGCGTATTACGTGTGCATATTGTTTTGAGGTAGTTATCATATTTGCATGTCCCGCTCTTGCACAAACGTTTTGTAGTGGAACCCCTGCTGCTATCATTAATGAAATATTGGTATGTCTTAGAGAATGGGGTGTAAAATGCGGAAGATTATTTTCTTCAATTAGCCTTATTAAAAATCCATTAATACTGTCAGGGCATATTGGATTGCCATTTTCCCCAGTAAATAAACGACCATTATCTATTTGTCTATCTCCAACCTTTAATCGCTCAACATCTTGCCAATTCTTATATTCTTGCAACACATCAAATATATATAATGGCATTTTTAAAACGCGTTTTGATGAGGCAGTTTTTGTTTCTTTTATAAATGAACCAAT
>CAZFQD010000107.1:0-7671 GCA_964520885.1 uncultured Oscillospiraceae bacterium
GTTTATCATATTATTTTATAAATGTCAAGTTTTAAATGTTACGAGGTAGTAGGGGTTGCATTTATGCAACCCGCAAAAAAAATTCATGACATTTTGTGGCTTGAGTGAAACGAAAAGGAATGGTCATAAGTTTGAATAATAAAATTTGTTTAAAATCTTTAAATTTAAAAGAATTAGAAAACTTTTTCATTGGTTTAAACCAACCAAAATACAAAGCAAAACAAGTTTTTGAATGGTTAAGCAAAGGTGTATTAAGTTTCTACGAGATGACCAATATTTCAAAGGAATTACAAGAAAAATTAGATGAAATCTCATATATTAATACTTTGAAAATTGAAAAAAAATTAGTTTCAAAAATTGATGGCACAGTGAAATATTTATTTAAATTAATGGATGGAGAATTTATAGAAAGTGTTATAATGGAATACAAACACGGAACTTCAATTTGCATTTCAACACAAGTTGGCTGTAAAATGGGATGTAAATTTTGTGCTTCTACAATTAAAGGTTTTAAAAGAAATTTAACAAGTGCAGAAATACTTGACCAAATAATTTTTTCAGCAATAGATTTAGGCAAAAGAATTACTAATGTTGTTTTAATGGGAATAGGCGAACCTCTTGATAATTATGACAATTTATTAAATTTCTTGGAAATTGTTAATAATAGAAATGGGTTAAATATCTCACATAGACGAATTTGTGTATCTACTTGTGGGATTGTTGATAAAATATTTATGTTAGCTGAAAAACAGCTTCAAATAACCCTCTCAGTATCAATTCATGCTCCAAATGATATGCTTAGAAATAAAGTATTACCTATAAATCTAAAATGGGGTGTTGACGAATTGATAAATTCGTGTCATTATTATATAAGTAAAACAGGTAGAAGAATTTCTTTTGAATATATATTAATAGATGGAGTTAATGATAAAGAAGAAAATGCGTTAGAATTAGCCAAAATTTTAAAAGGTATGCTATGTCATATTAATTTAATAAGTGTTAATAAAGTAGACGAAAGAGAATTTTTAAAGAGCAATATTAAAACAACTAATAATTTTTTGGCAATACTTAAAGAAAAAGGACTTAATGCAACAGTTAGGCGAGTGCTTGGGTCAGATATTAATGCATCTTGCGGACAATTAAGAATAGATAGCATTAATATTGCTAATTAAGGGGGCTTAGATATGAATATTTTTGGTAAAACTGAAGTTGGCAAGGTTAGAAAGGATAATCAAGACCGATATTTATTTGGCACATTAAATGATGGTGCAATATATTCTATTGTTTGTGATGGAATGGGTGGAGTTAGTGGAGGCAGTGTAGCAAGTGATATTGCAATAAAATCAATTGTTGAGGAAATTAATACTAAATTTAACAATAATATGACAAATAATGAAATTAAAAATCTTTGTTTTAGTGCTATGAATATTGCAAATTCTATTATATATGAAATATCTTCAAAGGAAAAAGCATTGACAGGTATGGGGACTACAGTTGTTTTAGTTATATTAGTTGAAAATACAGCACACATTTTTCATATTGGCGATAGCAGAGCTTATTTAATAAAAAATAATGAAGTAAAGCAGATGACAAAAGACCATAGTTTTGTTCAAGAAATGGTGGATTTAGGCAAACTTTCTAAGCAAGATGCAAAAACTCATCCAAAGAAAAATATAATTACACGAGCTTTGGGAGTTAGTAAAAATATCGAAGCTGAATACACAAATATTGAATTAGAAGATACAGATGTTTTAATGCTTTGCACAGACGGTTTAATAAATCATATTAATGAAGATGAATTCATAGATTTATTAGTGGAAAATGAACTACAAATAACTTGTGATAAATTAGTTAAATTAGCTTTAGATAGAGGTGGGAAAGATAATATAACACTGGTTTTGTTATCTAAATAAGGGGGGGAATTGTTGTGGATAAATATATTGGTAAAATTTTAAATGACAGATATGTATTAAATGAGGTAATTGGTATCGGCGGAATGGCTGTAGTTTATAAGGCTTATGATAAACTTATTGATAGAGTAGTAGCTGTTAAGGTTTTAAAGGACGAATTTACCTCAAATACTTTATTTAAAAAACGTTTTTCTAATGAATCAAGAGCAATATCAATGCTATCACATACTAATATTGTTGATGTTTATGATGTAAATCTTGATGGTGATTTACAGTATATAGTTATGGAGTTCATAAATGGAATTACCTTGAAACAATATTTTGACAAACAAAAGCAATTAAGTTGGAGTGAAGCATTATTTTTTATAGGGCAAATTCTAAATGCATTGCAACATGCACATGAAAGAGGGATTGTGCATAGAGATATTAAACCACATAATATTATGCTTTTAGCTGATGGAACTATAAAGGTTGCAGATTTTGGTATTGCAAGAGTTTCAAAATTTGATACTGTAACAATGACTGAAAAGGCTATAGGTTCTGTTCATTATATTAGTCCAGAACAAGCAAGCGGAGGTAAAACTGATGAGAAAAGCGACATTTATTCATTAGGTGTAATGTTATATGAAATGTTAACAGGTACACTTCCATTTGAAGGTGATACTCCTGTTACGGTTGCATTAATGCAGGTTCAATCAACCCCAAAGAAGCCTTCTTCTATTATTAGCACAATCCCAAAGGGTTTAGAAGAAATTACTCTTAAAGCTATGACAAAAAATCCTGAAAAAAGATATGGGACTGCTTCTAAAATGATTGAAGATATAGATAAATTTAAGAAAAATCCAGAGGTTCATTTTGGCTATGATGTTTTTATTGATGATAATCCAACAAGACCATTTGATATAGCAAAAGATTCAGATGAATATAATGAAATTAAGAAAAAACGTTTTGAAAATGTAATGCCTATTATTTTAGGAATTTCAACTGCTTTAGTTTTATTTTTCATTGGAGTTGGTTTGATTTTCTTATTTAATCAAAATTCTTCAACTGAAGTAACCTCATATGATGTGCCTGATTTTATAGGAAAATCATTTGATGAGGTTGATAATAATAGTGAATATAAAGATATTTTTAAATTTATTTATGACAATAGTGAGTATAGCGATAAAGATGAAGGTGTAATAATAAGGCAAAACCCAGCATACGGTGAAAAAGTAAGCAAGGGTAGAGAAATAAGACTAACAGTAAGTAAGGGGAAAAGAGTTGCACAAGTTCCAGATGTTGATGGTTTAAATTCATCTCAAGCAACGCAACTATTGCAAACAAATGGATTTATTGTAGAAAAAATTTACGAACAAAATGAAACCATTAAACAGGGTAATGTTATTAGAACTGACCCAGAAAGCAAGTCTATGACTGGATATAATACAATTGTTAAAATATATATTAGTGCTGGTGCTACTGTGCCAAAAACTACAGTTCCTTCAGTTATTGGAAAACTTAAGGAACAAGCTTTAATAGCTTTAAACAATGCAAAATTAACATATAGAATAACCGAAGAATATAGCGATTCTGTTGTAAATGGTTATGTAATTAGTCAATCAAAACCAGAAAATTATGAAGCAAATGAAGGTGCTGAAATTGAACTTGTTATTAGTAAAGGAAAAATGCCAGTAAGTAGTGTAATTCCTACTTATTTGCCATCTCCTTCACCAACACCAACATCAAGCCCTTTTTCAACTCCTACTCCGTCTCCATCTCCGTCTCCTACTTCAACACCTTTAAGTACTTAATTTAATGAAATTATGATGACAGGAAGAATATTAAAGAGTTCAGGCGGTTTCTTTTATGTAGAGTGCGAAAACAAAATATATATTTGCCGAGGTAGAGGTTTATTTAGAAAGGATGAAATAGTCCTTTCTGTTGGTGATGTGGTAGATTTTAATGTGGATAATAACTTAAGTGGTAGTATAATTAATATTCATAAAAGAAAAAATCATTTAATTAGACCTTTTATATCTAATCTTGATTTATTATTAATTGTTATTTCTGCTTCAAATCCACAGCCTAATCTATTTAATGTAGATAAATTAACCTCAATAGCTATATATAAAAATATTGAGCCAGTTATTATTATTAATAAAATTGATGTAATGAAAGATAAGCAATTAAAAAAGATTTATGAAAGTGCAAAATTAAAAGTATTTGAAATTTCATCTATTACAAAAGAAGGAATAGATGAATTAAATTGTTATTTAATAGGCAAACTTTCTGCATTTGCAGGAGTATCTGGGGTGGGAAAATCAAGTTTATTAAATGCAATTGATAGTAATAATAAAATACAAGTAGGGGATTTAAGTAAAAAACATGGGCGAGGCAAGCATACAACTAGGCATATAGAAATATTTAAAACTTCATTAGGTGCCTTAATTGCGGACACTCCGGGTTTTAGTGATATAGAAACTTTAAGTTATGAAATAATTTTAAAGAATTATTTACAAAATACCTTTTTAGAATTTGAGGACTATATGTTAAAATGCAAATACACAGGTTGCTCACATACAGTTGAAAAAGGATGCAAAATTATCGAAGCGGTGAATTCTAATATTATATCTAAATCAAGACACATAAGTTATTGCAGAATGTATAATGAAGCCAAAAATATTAAAGAATGGGAAATAAAATGAATACAAAAAAATGTTATGTTTTTACATCTTTTGGTGATATAGAAACTATAAAATTAGAACTTAATAATGATGATTTAGTTATTGCCGCTGATGGTGGTTATGATAAAGCAAAATTATTAGGAATTTGCCCGAATATAATTATTGGGGACTTAGATTCAATAAAGGGAAATTATAATAAAGACATTGAAATAATTAAGCATAATATTGATAAAGATGATACTGATACTTTTTTGGCAGTAAAAGAAGGTTTAAAAAGAGGCTTTAAAGACTTTGTTGTTATTGGTGGTTTAGGAGGAAGGCTTGACCATTGTTTAGCAAACATAAGTCTATTAAAATTTATTTATGAAAACAATTCAAAAGGTATTATAATAGATAATAAAAATGAAGTTAGATATTTAAGTAATGGAAAAATAGAATTAAGTAAAAACAATAGAAAGTCTATTTCAATATTAGCTTATTCTAATGTAGCTAAGGGTGTAACAATAAAAGGGGTTAAGTATTCTTTAGATAATGCAATTATAAGCAATTCTTTTCCAATAGGTATAAGCAATTCTTTTTTAGAAGAAAAAGCTGAAATTAGTGTAAAAGAAGGAGAATTAATAATAATTGTATTTAATGAATAATTCACAAAATTTCAAATATTAAATACAATAATAGCAGAGGTATTTAGGAGGCGAACAACTATGCACTGTTATTATAAGAATATATTTGGCATATTGGTAATTGCATTAGCGATAGGAGTTTTGAGTGCTATGTTTTTACCACAATGGCTTATTACAGTTATTTTAGCATTAGTTATAATAGTTATTGGTGCTTGCCTTTTGAAATATTGAAAGGAGGCGTCAATATGAAAATATTTGTACTTAAATCTCCAAAGTTTTTAAGCAAACTAATTAATTTTTTTTTAAAAAACAATTCTAACTCAAATTAATTATATAAATAGTCAAAAAAAAATCTATAATTTTTGCAATTATTTTTTTAATAGTTGCAAATTTTATATTTTAATGATAAAATAATAAAAACTATATGGGAGTGTAAAGATGAACATTAATCATTTGATTGATTTTAATTCACTCAGCTTAGAAACATGGGATGAAATATATAAATTAGCAGACAAAATTATGAATAATCCAACTTCCTATAATGAAGTATGCAAAAACAAGATTATGGCGACATTGTTCTATGAGCCAAGCACAAGAACAATGCTTTCTTTCCAATCGGCAATGCTAAAATTAGGCGGAAACATTATAGGGTTTGATAATCCGGATAATTCATCAGTTTCAAAAGGCGAAAATTTAAAGGACACTATAAAAACTATAAACAATTATGCTGATATTATTGTAATGAGAAACCCTTATGAGGGTTCGGCATTTGCCGCATCTCTATATTCTAACAAACCAATTATTAATGCTGGAGATGGCGGACATTTACATCCTACTCAAACATTAACGGATTTAACTACTATATTAAAAGAAAAAGGAAGATTAGAAAACTTAACATTTGGAATTTGTGGAGATTTAAAGCACGGTAGAACGGTGCATAGTTTATTAAAAGCAATGGCTTTATTTAAGAATAACAAGTTTTACTTAATTTCAACCTTTTCTTTAAAAACTCCAAAATATATAACTGATACAATTAAAAAATCCGGAAATGAGTTTTTTGAAATAAAAAGTTTAGAAGAATGTATTAAGTACTTAGATGTTTTATATGTGACAAGAATACAAAAAGAACGATTTGTTTCAGAATCAGAATATGAAAAACAAAAAGGTGTTTATATATTAGATGTTAAGAAACTAAAAAAAGCTAAGGATGATTTAGCAATTCTTCATCCTTTACCTAAGGTTGATGAAATTGAGGATGCTGTTGATTTTGATAAAAGAGCAGTATATTTTAAGCAAGCTAAATACGGTGTATATATAAGAATGGCATTAATTATTAAAATGCTTGAAAGTTCAAAAATCGAATTAATCATTCATAAATCTAATGAAAAAAACATTAAATGTCCAAACCCACAATGCATTACAAATAGCGAAAAATATCTTCCAAAATTATTTTATAATGTTTTAGGTACTCGGAAAACTTTAGCATGTAGTTATTGTGATTATAGAGCAGAATGATATATGAAATATAAAGAATTAATACTATATTGGAGGATGAATATATGTCAAAAGACCTTCTAATTACAATTGAAAAAAATATGCTTACATATTCTAAAGGACAAAAAAAAATTGCGAAATATATATTAGAGCAATTTGATAAAGCAGCTTTTATGACTGCTTCAAAGTTAGGAAATACAGTTGGAATTAGCGAATCAACGGTAGTTCGCTTTGCTATGAAATTAGGTTATATAGGTTATCCAGAATTGCAAGATGCCTTGCAGAGCTTAATTAGAAATAGATTAACATCAGTTCAAAGAATTGAAGTAACAACAAATAGATTGGGAAATTCTGATGTTTTATCAAGTGTTTTAATTAGTGATATTGAAAAAATTAGAATAACATTAGATAATATTGATAGAATAGAATTTGAAGCAATAATTAATTCAATTATTAATGCAAAGAAAATTTATATTTTAGGAGTTAGAAGTTCTTCGGCACTTGCAAGTTTTTTGGGTTTTTATTTTAATTTATTATTTGATAATGTTCGATTAATTCACACTACAAGTGTAAGTGAGATATTTGAACAAATATTAAGAGTTAATGAAGATGATGTTGTTATTGGGATTAGTTTTCCAAGATATTCAAAAAGAACAATTACTGCACTTCAATACGCTAAAAAAAGTAAATCAACTGTAATTGCAATAACTGATAGCATTTCAGCACCAGTCGCTCAATATGCTACGCATATTTTAACTGCAAAAAGTGATATGATTTCTTTTGTTGATTCATTAGTTGCTCCTCTAAGTGTAATTAATGCGTTAATTGTTGCTCTTGCACTTAGAAAAAAAGAAGATGTTGCAAATACTTTTTCAAAATTAGAAAGCATTTGGGATGAATACAATGTTTATGAAAAAATTGATATAGATAAGGATAATGAGGTGTAATAATTAAGGAGAAATAAATTTGTTGAAAATA
>CAZFQD010000108.1:0-7607 GCA_964520885.1 uncultured Oscillospiraceae bacterium
CAGCGAAAATTAGGTGCTGTCAGCTGTTTTTAAAGTAAAATTTTTGACAGTACCCACACAAGTCAGAAGGAGGAATTATGAAAATGAGTAAAAAATATTCAATTGGAGTTGATTTTGGGACACTGTCTGGTAGAGCAGTAATTGTTGATGTTCAAACGGGGCAAGAATTAGGGGTTAGTGTATTAGATTATCCGCATAAAGTAATGGACGAATTTTTGCCAAATAGCAATAAGCCATTACCACCGGATTATGCACTTCAACATCCACAAGATTATTTAGATGTATTAAACTTTACAATACCGGATGTTTTGAAAAAAACAAATATAAATCCAAAAGATGTAATAGGAATAGGAATAGATTTTACTGCTTGCACAATTTTACCTGTGTTAAAAGATGGCACTCCACTTTGCTTTTTAGATGAATATAAGCAAAACCCACATTCATATGTAAAATTGTGGAAGCACCATAGTGCACAAGACAAAGCAAACAAACTAAATGAAATTGCCGAAAAAATGGGAGAAAAATGGCTATCAAGATACGGAGGGAAAATTTCTTCCGAATGGGCTTTCCCAAAAATTTGGCAAGTCTTAGATGAAGCACCCGAAATATATGCAAAACCAGATAGATTTATAGAAGCGGCTGACTGGGTAATTTGGCAAATGACAGGAAAAGAAACCAGAAACTCATGCACCGCAGGTTATAAAGCAATTTGGCACAAAAAAGATGGATATCCTTCAAAAAAATTTTTTAAAGCCCTTGATAAAAGGCTTGAAAATGTTGTTGATGAAAAACTTTCCCGTGATATTTTACCTTTAGGTCAAAAAGCAGGAGAAATAACAAAAGAAGGTTCAAAATTAACTTCTCTTAAAGTCGGAACTGCTGTTGCTGTTGCAAATGTGGATGCCCATGTTACTGTTCCTGCTGTTAAAATGAGCAAAGCAGGTCAAATGCTAATGATAATGGGAACATCCACTTGCCATATTCTTTTGGGCGATGAGGAAAAAATTGTGCCCGGTATGTGCGGAGTTGTTGAGGATGGAGTTTTACCGGGATTTTTTGGCTATGAGGCAGGACAATCCTGCGTTGGAGACCATTTTGCGTGGTTTGTTGAAAACTGTGTGCCTGCATCCTATGTAAACGAAGCAAAAGATAAGGGCATTAATATTTTTAAACTTCTTAATGATAAGGCATCAGCCTTAAAGGTTGGAGAAAGCGGCTTAATTGCACTTGATTGGTGGAATGGTAATCGTTCTATTTTAGTTGATGTTGATTTAACTGGTATGATTTTAGGAATGACACTATTAACAAAGCCAGAAGAACTTTATAGAGCATTAATTGAAGCTACTGCTTATGGAACAAGAATGATTATTGAAACATTTAAGAAAAACGGAGTTGATATTAAGGAACTATTTGCGGCTGGTGGTATAGCAGAAAAAGACCCATTTACTATGCAAATATATTCTGATGTTACTAATATGCAAATTAAAATTTCAGGTTCATCTCAAGCACCTGCTTTGGGTAGTGCAATATTCGGTGCAGTAGTAGCAAGTAGTAAAAACGGTGGTTATGACACTGTATTTGAAGCGGCTGAAAAAATGGGTAAGATTAAAGATATTGTTTATACTCCAAATATTAAAAACGCAGCAGTTTACGATAAAATTTATGCTGAATATGCTATTTTGCACGATTATTTTGGCAAAGGTGCCAACGATGTTATGAAAAGGCTTAAAAAGATTAAGAAGGAAACGAGGTAAAATATTATGCTTAAAAAATATGTTTTTTGGTTTATTACAGGCAGTCAGCATTTATATGGTGAGGAAACTTTAAAGCAAGTAGCGAAGGACTCTACTGAAATTGTAAAAGAATTAGATAACTCTTTGCCTTGTAAGGTTTTATTTAAGCCTACTGTTACTACTCCCGATGAAATAACTGCTATGTGCATAGCCGCAAATAATGATAGCGAATGTGCAGGAATTATTACATGGATGCACACATTTTCGCCTTCAAAAATGTGGATAAACGGGCTAAAAATATTAAATAAACCAATGCTACATCTACATACACAATTTAATCGTGATATACCTTGGCAAAGTATAGATATGGACTTTATGAACTTAAATCAAGCCGCTCATGGTGACCGTGAACATGGCTATATTGGCACAAGACTTCGCCTTAACAGAAAGGTTATTTCAGGTTTTTGGAAGGAAGAAGATACACAAAAACGCATTGAAATATGGATGAGAGCGGCAATTGGTGCATATGAAAGCAAAAGGCTAAAAATTGCACGATTAGGCGATAATATGAGAGAAGTAGCAGTTACAGAAGGCGATAAGGTTGAGGCTCAAATAAAATTTGGTTGGGCTATTAATGGGTATGGTTTAGGGGATTTTGTTGAATTAGTTAATGAGGTTACAAATAATGAGGTTGATACACTTATTAAAGAGTATAATGATAGCTATGTAATAAACACCGATAATTTAGAAAGCATTAAAGAACAAGCAAAATATGAAATAGCCTTAAAGAATTTTATGAAAAAAGGCAACTTTGGTGCATTTACAACTACCTTTGAAGACTTGCACGGCTTAAAACAACTTCCGGGTTTGAGTAGTCAAAGATTAATGCAAGCCGGCTTTGGTTTTGGACCTGAGGGTGATTGGAAAACCGCCGCACTTGTTAGAATATTTAAGTTAATGACTGCTGATTTAAACGGTGGAACGACTTTAATGGAGGATTATACCTATCATTTAGAGCCAGGTCGTGAGGCCATTTTAGGTTCGCATATGTTGGAAATTTGCCCTTCAATTTCTTGTGAAAAGGCAAAAATAGAGGTTCATGATTTAGGTATTGGCGGAAAAGATGCTCCTGCACGGCTTGTTTTTGATGGTAAAGAGGGAAATGCAATTTGCGTTACTTTAATTGATATGGGTAATCGTTTTAGAATGATAGTCAATGAAGTAGAAGCAATAAAATCTTACTATGATATGCCAAAACTACCAGTTGCTCGAGTTATGTGGAAACCTTTACCCGATTTTAAAACAGCCACCGAGGCTTGGATTTATGCGGGCGGTGCTCATCATACCGCAATGACCTATGACCTTACAACTGAGCATTTAAGAGATTTTGCTGAAATGATGGATATTGAGCTAATTGTTATAAATAAGGAGACAAAAATAGAAGAGCTTAAAAAAGAGCTACAATATAATGATATAATTTGGAAATTTAAGTAAAGTTGTCACACTGAGTAAAACGAAGTGTCTCTTGAGATTCTTGAGATCCTTCGGCGGGAGACACCTCAGGATGACACTACGGTGTCAGCTCAGAATGACATTTTACCACACTATTGAAGGGATTGATTATTCGTGCTTGAAAAACTAAAAAAAGAGGTTTATTCTGCAAATATGCTTTTGTCTAAGTATAATATGATTGTATTCACTTGGGGAAATGTAAGTGGAATTGATAGAGATAAAGGCTTAGTTGTTATTAAGCCCTCCGGAGTTGAATACGAAAAGCTAACCCCTGATGATATGGTAGTAGTTAATCTTAATGGCAATGTTGTTGAGGGGAAATTAAACCCATCGTCAGATACGAAAACTCACATTGAACTTTATAAGGCTTTTCCAAATATTGGCGGTGTAACACATACCCATTCCCATTGGGCTACTGTGTGGGCTCAAGCAGGAAAGGGTATATTACCTTTCGGAACTACACACGCTGATTATTTTGACGGTGAAATTCCTTGCACAAGGGCTATGACTAAAAATGAAATTATAAACGACTATGAAAAAAATACAGGTTTAGTTATCATAGAAGCCTTTAAAAATATGGATTATTCTCGTATGCCGGCTGTCCTCGTCAATTCACACGGACCATTTACATGGGGTAAGAATGCAATTAATTCGGTAGAAAATTCTGTTATTTTAGAAAATGTGGCTTGTCTTGCATTTAATACAACTTTATTAAGAAACAATGATAAAGCCTTGCCTATGCAAGATGAACTATTAAGAAAGCATTTTGATAGAAAGCACGGACCAAATGCTTATTATGGGCAAAAATAGCTTTAAAATTAGGTTATGCCCAAATTAATACTTGCAACTAACTAATATACTAAAAAACACAAAACTATAATTTTAAGTAATTTTAAAAAGCTGGTTTATCAGTGCAACTTCGTAAGGAGCAGATGATATGCCAGCTTAACCTTTGTGTAATTTATATTAGAGACTTCTTCAACTATTAGGAATTTCCTAATAGTTCAAACGGAAGGAACGAGGCAGGTTGAACGCGAGGTTCAACACTACAATTTTCAGATGGTTTTTGCTATTGGCTACCGTGTTCGGTCAAATATTGGTGTGCATTTTCGCAATTGGGCAAGCTCGGTTTTAACGGAATACTCCAAAAAAGGCTTTGCTATGAATGACGAACATTTAAAAAATCCGCAAGCCTTTGGTGAGGATTATTGCGAAAGAAAATTTGATGAAAGTTTATTATCCTTGCAAAGTGAAAAGGTATCCTCAAAAGAAGAGAAAAGGCTTTTTGAAGAGCTTATTAAAAAGGACGAAAAGATAAATGAAACATTAGATAAAATTAAAGCCTTGCAAGATGAGTTGGAAAAGGCAAAGGCAGTTAATATTAAGAGCAGGCATTTTGAGCCAATAGATTTAAGTGAATTTGAAACAAGAAAAAAATATATAGATTTAGATTTGAAATTTGCAGGGTGGGAGTTTGGGAAAGATTTAATTGCCGAAGTTCCTGTTATAGGTATGCCTAACGATAAAGAAGAGGGTTTTGCTGATTATGTTTTATATGGTGAAAATGGTCGCCCTCTTGCAGTAGTTGAAGCAAAGAGGACTTCAAAAGACCCAAAGGTAGGAAAACATCAAGCATTTTTATATGCTGACTGTTTAGAGAAAATGACAGGGCAAAGACCAATAATATTTTATTCAAATGGTTTTGAAACTTGGATTTGGGATGATAAGTTTTATCCCGAACGCCTTGTTTCCGGTGTTTCTTGTAAAGATGATTTGCAAAGACTTTTAGACCGTAGAAAAAACAGAAAAAAACTATCAACAATTGCTATTGCTGACCGTATAACAGATAGGTATTATCAAAAAGAAGCTATTAGAGCTGTTTGTGATAATTTTGAAAAAGGAATTAGAAAGGCTTTATTAGTAATGGCTACAGGAGCAGGGAAAACAAGAACAGCCGCTTCGCTTTCTGATGTTTTAATGCGTGGAGAATGGGTTACTAATATCTTATTTTTAGCAGACCGTACCGAACTTGTAGGTCAAGCTTATGATAGCTTTAAAGAAAATCTCCCCTCTGCTTCTCTTTGCAATTTGCTAAAGCAAAAGGAAAGCAAGAGAAATAGAATAGTTTTCTCTACATATCCAACTATAATGAATTCCATTGATAATACAAAACTTGAAGATGGTCTACAATTATTTACCCCTGCACATTTTGATATAATTATTATTGATGAAGCTCACCGAAGTATTTTTAAGAAATATAGAGCTATTTTTGAATATTTTGATGCCTTATTAGTGGGGCTTACTGCAACTCCTAAAAATGAAGTTGACCATAATACTTATGAATTCTTTGACCTTGAAGATGAAGTTCCTACCTATGCTTATGAATTAAATACCGCTACATACATTGATAAAGTTTTAGTTAAATATCATTTAATTGAAACAACCTATAAATTTATTGAAGAAGGCATTACTTATGATGAGCTTTCAGAAAAAGAAAAAGAAAAGTATGAAGATATATTTGATGAGGAAGAGGAAATCCCTGAATACATTGAAAGTAATGCTTTAAATTCTTGGCTTTTTAATCTTGATACAATTGATAAAGTGTTGCAAGATTTAATGAAAAAAGGGCAAAAGATTGAAGGTGGAGACCGTTTAGGAAAAACAATTATTTTTGCTTCTAATCATAACCATGCAGTAAAAATTGAGGAGCGATTTAATGCTCTTTATCCACAATATAAAGGCGAATTTGCAAGGGTTATTGATCATAAAACAAACTATGCAAGTGATATTTTAAAGAAATTTAAAGGTGCTGAAAAAACACCATATATAGCAATATCAGTTGATATGTTGGATACCGGTATTGATGTGCCGGAAATATTAAATTTAGTATTCTTTAAAAGAGTGCGTTCAAAAACTAAGTTTTGGCAAATGATAGGTAGAGGAACACGACTTTGTAAGGATGTTTTTGGTAAAGGACAAGATAAAGAATGCTTTTATATTTTTGATGTATGTAGTAATTTTGAATATTTTAGAGAAAATCCAAAAGGAATAAAAGGGAATGAAGCAGTTTCTTTATCCGAAACAATTTTCAATAAAAGAGTTGTCTTGACAATGGAGTTGCAAAATTTAAAGTATGGTGATGAGAGTTATATTGAATTTAGAAAAAGTCTTGTTAATATTCTTTGTGAACAAGTTAAAGCACTTAATTTGGAGCAGTTTGCTGTTAAAATGGCAAGAAAATATGTTGAAAGGTTTTCAAATACAGAAAATTGGATTTCTATTAGCGAAAATGATAAAAATGAGCTTTCTAAAAATATTTCTTCTCTTGTTTTTATGGATGAACAAGATGAAAAAGCAAAGAGATTTGATAATTTAATGTATAGCTTAATGATTTCGCAAATAGAGAATACTCCTGCATTTAAAAGATTTGCCAAAGATTTAAGAAGTACCGCTTTGGCACTTAGTAAGAAAGGCACAATACCTCAAGTTAAAGCAAAGAAAGAAATAATTAATGAAGTTTTAGATGAACATTTTATTACGGCTTCCGGAATTCTTGACTTTGAGAGAATTAGAATAGAGCTTCGTGAATTAATAAAATTCATTGAGGTTATTAATATAAAACTTAAAGATAGTTATTTAACTGATACAGTTCTTGATGTAAAAGAAGGTGGAAGTATAGATAGCAGTGAGGAATATGAAAATTATCGTTTAAAAGTGAATAGATTTATTGAGCAAAATAAAGATAATATAGCCATATATAAACTTCGTAATAATTTGCTTTTAACAAAGGATGATTATGCTTTGCTTGAAAAAATATTAATGAGCGAATTGGGAACACCTGAAGAATATCATCACGAATATGGGAACACTCCTTTTGGGCTACTTGTTAGAAAAATTGCAAAGTTGGATATTGAAGCCGCCAACAAGGCTTTTTCAGAGTTTCTAAATGAGCAGATTTATAATCACGAACAGATTAGATTTGTTAAAACTATTGTTGATTATGTGGTACAAAATGGTTTTGTTGAAGACTTGAAAATTCTTTCTGAGCCACCCTTTGACAAACCTGCTAAAATCTTAGAGCTTTTTGACAAAAAAGAAGCAACAAAAATTGTAGGGATAGTAAATAAGATAAAGGAAAATGCAGAAAAGGTTGCGGGGTAAAAATTTGAGAATTTTTTTTGGTTAGAGATTTTCATTATTGAATCAGTCATAGAAGGGCAACTCAAAGGGTTGATGGTAAGCTAACTCTTGCAGAGTCGGTTAAAATACTACAAATGAAAGCGTAGGTATAATATATGAGTTATAACACTAAAAATTACACAGAGCAAGGTGGAGAAAAAACAGTTATTGGTGGCACTCTTG
>CAZFQD010000109.1:0-7563 GCA_964520885.1 uncultured Oscillospiraceae bacterium
TTTGCATTTTTCCATAAAGATTTTCTTTTAAGCCGTATTATAACTGCTTTGTTCTCTTCACAACCCTCACATAATGTTAAATACTTTGATAAAACAACATCTTTTTTTGTTAGTTTAGTGTCATTTAATTTATTAAAACATTCAATACAAAATTCCGCCATAATAAAAACCTCCAAAATAATGAATAGTGCTCTATTATTAGAGCAATAATAACACAAATATGCTTTAATATCAAGTTAAATATTCTAAATTTAGAGCAAAGTGAAGTGTTAATATGGAGCAATTTATAAAAAGCAATAAAACAATAGGCAAAAACATTAAATTAGCCCGCAAGAAAAATAAAATGACACAGGACCAGCTCTGTGCAAAAATGCAACTTTTTGAGTGCGATATATCAAGGGGAACACTTGCAAAAATTGAAGCCGGTATTAGGCACATTTCGTTAGATGAACTGCGAGTAATCTCAAAAATATTAAATGTTGATTATAATTATTTATTAAATTATTAATCAAAAACAAATAACCAAAGGACGAGCAAAAGCTCGTCCTTTTTATAGGCAAGAGTAGAACCCATGCAATTTAGTGGTTAGAAGTTAGAGAATTAAAGAAAATGGCTTTGTAAAAATCCTCAGTCAGCTTTGCTGACAGCTCCTTTGAAAAAGGAGCCTTAAATAAATTGTTCGTTTTTCGCTGTTAATTGTTTATTTATAAAAGACAAGAAAGAAAGAAATAAAAAATAAAATAAAGAAAATAGTTTTTTTACCTACATTTTCAATTTTCAACTTTCAACTTATTTAAGCCCTGTCGCCACCATTATGCAATCCCTATGCTGTTGCAAATAAACTGCTGATGCTGTGCCATGGCTTGTGCTACCTAATAAATATAAATCAAAATGTCCTGCTATGCCATTAGTTATAGTGTCATAAGAATGGGGCATACCGGATAAAGAAGCGGCAAAGTTAATTCCATTGTGGAAAATTACCACCGGTCTTGGTGCCCAATTCCAAACAGGGAAAAGAGTTTTCATAATTTGGCTATCACTTGTTGTTAAGGTTTCAACATCTGAGTGATTTAATCCACCTAACATTTTTACTTGAAGTTGAAGACCTGTTTTTACATCTGTTATTAAAAAAATGTCGTTTCTTTTTATTAAATACTTTCCGTCCAAAAACCAATCTACTAATTTACCCACTCTAAGCGGTGCAGCACTTTCATTTGGCATTACTGCATAATTTCGTGGAGCATAGCCATTTATGGCAATTTTTTGCCCCTCGTTTAGCCATTCGCCCTTACGCATATAATTATATTTCATTACATTTGCCACTGTTGTAGAATACTTTACAGCAACACTGCTTAAACTATCCCCCGCTTTAACTATATAGGTAACCGAAGGCCAATATAAAACAGGGGAGGGCTTTGAAGGTGTTACAACATTTTTTGTTGGGATATAAAGAACTTGCCCAATTTGTAAAATATCACTTGTTAAATTGTTATAATCTTTAATAGCTGTAACAGTAGTGTTATTGGCTGTTGAAATATACCAAAGGCTATCCCCGCTTTTTACAATATATTTTATAGCAGGTGCTAACAACAACTTTTGCCCAATGCTTAAATTATCGCTTGTTAAAGAATTAATCTCTTTTAGATTTGCAACTGTTGTGTTATAAGACCTTGAAATTTTCCAAAGTGAGTCGCCAGATTGAACTGTATAAATTCCGGTTGCACTTGCACAAATACTAAAAATTAATGCTAAAAATATAACAAACGAAATTATTTTTGAAAATAGTTTTAAGTTTGTTTTCATATAATCCCTCCAAAAAAAAGTATTGCCTAACAATTTTGTTGGCAATACAAATGTAACATATTAAATTGCAAAAAACCTATGTAAATTTTGTAAGTTGATTAAATTTCATTAATAATTCCATTTATTAGAGAGCAAAAAACTTTAATTTTTTTGTTTGCCTCATTGGTTACATCTGCGTGAGTTAAAGGTTTTTCGGATTTTTTTGCAACATTAGTAATTAATGAAATGCAAAGCACTTTCATTTTGCATTGAGCGGCAGAAATTACCTCAGCAACTGTGGACATTCCAACAACATCGGCACCCAAAATTTTAAGAGCATTAGTTTCTACTTTGGTTTCATATTGCGGTCCTGCCATATAGGCATAAACGCCTTGCTTTATATCAATTTTTAGGGTTTTTGCAACGGTTTTTGCTTTTCTTATTAAGTTTTTATCATAAACTGATGACATATCAAAAAATCTTTCGCCAAATTCCCCAATGTTTTTTCCTCGAGCAGGGCTGTCATTAGAGAATTTAATATGGTCATTAACAATCATTAAATCTCCAATTTCAAGGTTTTCATTTATTCCACCTGACGCATTAGAAATAATCAATGTTTCTATTCCCAACAAAGAAAAAACCCTAATAGGAAAGCAAATTTGCTCCATTGAATAGCCTTCGTAAAAATGGCAACGACCTTGCATAACCAAAACATCTTTATTACCTAATTTACCGTATAACAATTTTCCCTGATGTGATAAAGTTGTAGACACAGGAAAATTAGGTATATCTTTATAATCTATAACAATTGTATCTTCTAAAAGATTTCCAAAAGCTCCTAATCCAGAGCCTAAGATTATAGCAATTTTAGGAGCAGTCCCATTTAACCGCTCCTTAATATAATTCGCACTTATTTTATAATCTTCAAAAACAAAGTTTTGTTGCATTAAGTTCAAGTTAACCTTTCAAAGCATTTCCGCAAGAGGCACAAAAAGCACTTTCCTCAGGATTTTCCTTGCCACATTTTGTGCAAATAATAACACCTTTGAGATCATTAGCTTCATCTTTTAATGAAGTAAGAGTTTCATTAAAATCATCAATTGCAGAAATTTTTTGGTCAATTTCCTCTGCAAATTCTCCTCTTCCCTTTGAAGATTCATACAACATTCTGCCTATTTCTAAATATGCTTTATTAATGGAGTTCACAGTTTCTGAAATCTTCATATTAACCTTTTGCAATTCAACAAATTCGCCAGTTTTCTTTGTTGTAGTGTCCACTACATTTTTAGTTTTGTTCAAAAAATCATCAAGAAATCCCATAAATACACACTCCTTTTTTATTAGAAATAAGTAATAATCAATATATTAAACACTATATATTGAATATAACTATCTATAAAATTATTATAACATTTATTTTGTATATATTACAAGCAAAATAAAAAAAATCTTTGTTTTATGGTATAATAATAATTAATTAAAGCAAAAGGGGATTAATTATGCGGTTATTTATTGCAATAAATTTTAATAAGGAAACAAAAGATTATATTCAAAAAGTATCACAGCAGTTAAAAGAATGTTCGCAAAGCGGAAATTTTACTAAATATAATAATTTGCATTTAACTCTTGTTTTTATAGGCGAAGTAACTGAGGACAAAGTTTTTTTAATAAAAACTGCTATGAATAAAACTATTATAAAAGAGTTTGAATTAGCATTTGGCGGTATTGATTGCTTTAATCGTTCAGGTGGGGATATATTTTTCGTTGGAGTAAAAATGAATGAGCAATTAAAAAATCTTAATCACTTTCTTTTTAATGAACTAATTAAAAGCGGGTTTATAATCGAAAAAAAAGAATATTTGCCTCATTTAACACTCGCAAGGCAGGTAAAACTCAAATCTAAAATTGATATTGATAATGAGGAAATATCAACATTAGTAAATAAAATTAGTTTAATGAAATCTGAAAGAATTAATGGGCAGTTAATATATTCTGAAATTTATAGTATTTTTTTAAAGTAAAATAAAATTTTTCTTGCAAAAGGCAAAAATATATGCTATTATAATTTTACTATTAAGAAAAGTTATTTTTTTGGGGGTATAAATTGTGGGCGTTTTTACTAATACTTCAATTATTTTAGGTGTTATTGATTTATTTGTTTGTGTAGTTTTGATTGGTGTTGTTTTATTTCAACATGGGAAATCAGCTAATCTATCGGGAGCTATTGCAGGTGGAGCAGAAACCTTTTTCGGAAAAAACAAAGGTAGAACTATAGATGCAATACTTTCAAAGTGGACTTCTGTTATTGCAATTATTTTTGTTGTAGTTACTATAGTTATGAATGGTCTTTTGTTGGCGGGCAAGATATAATTTTGTTGAATGAAATTAAAACCTTTTTGGAGATAATCCAAAAAGGTTTTTTTGTGCAATAAAAAGAAATGAAACTTAAACAAATCGTTTTTTATGGTAAGAATGATGAATCACAAACTATTTTACAATTTCTTTGTGGTTATAATTTTGGCAAGAGCAAAGCTATTGCCCTACAAAAACTTCCCATTTTCTACTAAAAAAATTTCTAATTCCTAATTCCTAAATAATCTATTAGTTGTTCATTTTCCGCTTTTGGCAACAAGTTAAATTCATCTTGGACATTTAATATTTGAGTTGATGCCTGCGGTCTTGACATTATGCCATATCTTAAACTATCCAAACTATGCGTTAACTCGTGAGGAATATTTGAAGCATCCTCCGCATTAATATTGCTGTGCTGAATTAAGGGCAAGCAACGCACCAAATTAGGACAAGCACCATCAAAAAACGAAAGCCTTGCACGATTTATACCCATTTCATCGGTAAAAGGTTGTAGCCATTCTCTAAGCACTCGCCAACCTGATATGCGATTATCATTTGCCCTTATTAAACCGTTCAATCCCGCCTGAACCATAATTTGCATACCCGAAAGCCCTGTTTCTTGCCTTCTGTTCCATAAGTCAGGAGAGGCTACTGTATAGGCGATTTTTTCATCTTTTGGACTAAACTCTAAAATTATTTTAGCGGCACTTGATAGATTAAGATTTGGCTTATATAATTCTCTGTAAATATATGCTCTACCCTGCTCATCTATTGCCCACCACAAGCAAGCCGTCATATCAAGCCCATAATCTAATGAGCGAAATTTAGCCCAATGCTTTTGGATTTTAAAGGGCTTAACAATATGTATTTGACGCACAAACTCAGGAAAATACCGTCCCTCAAAAGCATCCCAATCGCCAAATAAAAGCCTTTTTCTTTCATATTCGGGCAGTTGATTTAACCTTTTTATATAATTCGGGTCTGCATTTAACAAAAAATGGTTGTCATAAACATTTGAAGGAATAAAAATATAACTTCTTTTATCCTCGTCATTAAAATGCTGTCCCCAATTGCCCTTATCAATAAACCTTTGCTTTATAAAACTATGCCCCACTCCACCGGGGTTTCCCGTTGATTTAATTTGCTTAGGGCAAGGATTAACTCCACGAATTCTTGAAATTAAATAGGTATATTGAAACTGGGTAAAATGGGTAACCTCATCAAAACGAACCACATCATATTCAGCAGACTGATATTTTGTAACATCACTTTCTGCATCACAATATCCAAATTCAATTATTGAGCCATTAGAAAAATACCATTTCTTTTGACTTTTAATATATTTGCCTGCTTTTTGAGGATACAATTTAATGCTTTCCATAATTAGAGAGCGTTCAAGTTCTGGAAATGTCCGCCTTAAAATAAGTTGTTTTGAGCCTTTATATGTTATAGCAAATCGCAAAGCATCCACTAACTGTCCAAAGGATTTTCCCCCACCTGCTGCTCCTCCAAAAAATACCTCATCATAATTTGCATCTATAAATTGCTGTTGCTTTTTTGTAACTTTTATCAAAAGTGAATTTTCACTGTTATTATTGTTTTTGTTTTTTTTGTTCATATAAGCTCCTTTTTACTAATTATTGTATTGATAATTAATG
This sequence comes from uncultured Oscillospiraceae bacterium, assembly GCA_964520885.1. GTDB lineage: Bacteria > Bacillota > Clostridia > Oscillospirales > SIG519 > CAZFQD01. Next base: position 5,793 of record CAZFQD010000109.1, read on the forward strand.
AAGAATGAGGAATTGTTGTATCAAAGCCATTTTCTTTGTTTAATTGTGAATTGTCAATTTAATTCCTAACTCTTAATTCCTAATTATTCTCGTCTACTGTAATTTTAAGTGCAAAGTCTCCATTTTCTGTTATGTTCTCTCCACCCTTAGAATAATTAAAGACATTGTTTAAATAAAAATGAGCAGTAGTATTATTAATTCTTTTTAAAGCACTTCTACTTATGAAAAAATGTTCAATTTGATTTTTAGCCCTTTTTATTGCCTTTGATAAAAATTTATCCTCATTTTCCCATAAATTAAATTGTTCTTTTGTTATTCCTAAATAAACACAAAGCCCTGCAATTGTAGGTACGTCATCCTCTGCGTCATAAGTAAAATCAATATATTTTTCAATTTTCATAGCAATTTCTTTTTTTTGTTTTTTAGTCACAATAATTCCTCATTCCTAATTGCTCAATAATTATTTTTAGTTTTCTATAAACAGTGCTTTCACTGTAATTTATAATAAGGCTTATAGAAATTACACTTTTATTTAAAAAATATCTTAAAGTAATAAGCCTTCTATCAAATTCATTTAAGAAATTAACCATATTCTCAATAAATTCTCTTTGTGAAATTAAATTATCAATGCTTAAAATTAAAACCTTTATATCCTCTAAAACAAATTTTTCAAGCTCTTTATCCCAATTAATACTATTACAAAAGTTATTAGAACCACTGCAAAGTCTTTCCCTTAGACTAATTAGCCTACATAATTGTCTGTTTTTTGTTTCAATTATTCTATCTATTGAAGAATAATTTTTTAACACTTTTTTTATTTCTTGTTTATTCATACTCATATCTCATTCCTAATCCCTAATTCCTATATCCTAACTCCTAATAATGCCTTAGTCCACAATTGTAATCTAAATATACCACATTTGAACACCTTTGTCAACACTTTTTATAGATTTTTGTCCACAAGTGTCATTTTTCGTGATATAATTAGTTAGAAATGATAAGGATAGGTGAGGATAGGTGAGAATTGAGTAGGATTGTTTGTATTTACGAAAAACAATACTCAGTAAATAAAACGGCTCTATTACAAAAATTCTAAATTTCTTTCAACTTTCAATTATAATGAAGGGTAGGTTAAATTATGACCCCTATTGAATTAGGCGAATATTTAAAAAGTCTTAGAGGAATTCGTTCAACAAGACAGGTTGAAAACTACACTAATGTTTCTAAATCCTACATTAGCCTTTTAGAGCAAGGCAAAAGGCATCCTTCGCCAGAGGTGTTAAAAAAACTCTCAACCTGCTATGGAGTTACTTATGAGGAACTTATGGAAACCTTTGGCTATTTAGACCCTGAGCCAAAAGATACTGATGTTCCATTAAATCAAGATATTAGAATACTATCCCGTGCCCAAAGAAAAATGACTCCAGAGCAAATATCTCAACTTAAAAAAATTGCACAATCCTTATTTTCAAATGCATTTGAAGACGAGCAAAACAATTGACCATAAAGATTTTTGCACTTTATCTGTAACTATTCAACCCCCATCAAAACAAATAAGCAAACAGAGCAATGACAAAAGCCCAAAAGGAATTGATGAAATAGTTTAAAAAGTGCTAATTTCAAAAGATAAAACACTGACCAAAAAACCTCAAGAAAACCGCATAAAATCAAAGGTTTTTCTGCATATTTTGCTTGACTTTTTTTACTGTTTATGATACAAAAACAGCGGTAATTCAAGTAAACCACCATCAAGCGATGGTTTTAAAAAAAT
>CAZFQD010000110.1:0-7560 GCA_964520885.1 uncultured Oscillospiraceae bacterium
AGTGCTTCTGCAATTTTATTAATAAATAAATCTATTTCCTTCTTTTTCATTTTCATACTTGCAATATTTACAATTACCCTAGCCGAAATTTCGCATATTTCCTCAATAATTTCTAAACCGTTTTCTTTTAAGGTAGCACCTGTTTCAACTATGTCAACTATTGCATTAGAAAGCCCTAAAATTGGGGCTAACTCAACAGAGCCATCAATTTTTATTATTTCAACATCAATATCTTTTTTTTGAAAAAAACTTCTTGCTACTTTCTCGTATTTTGTTGCAATAACTTTTTTATCATAGCCTTCGTAAAATGGCACTCCTTTTTTTCCTGCCAAAGCAAAACGACATTTGCCAAAACCTAAATCAAGCACTTCATAAAAGGACTTTCCGCTTTCTAAAATAGTGTCCTTGCCAACAATACCTATATCGCAAACTCCGTGCTCAACATATGTAATAACATCATTAGCCTTTACTAATACTATTTCAATATCGGCATTTAACACATTAAATATCAGTTTTCTACCTTTATCTAAAAGTTGCGTGCAATCATAACCTGCTTTTGAAAAAAGTTCTAATGTACTTTTTTCAAGTCGCCCTTTTGTAAGAGCTATTCTAAGTTTTTTCATAAAAAGTTTTCATCCTCTCTAAAAAAGGTATTTACTATTTTTTCTTTAATATTATGTCAGCAACACAATCCACATTAATTGCAAAACCTGTTGCATCTTCATCAGTTCCAAATTTTGATAGTAAATTATCATATCGCCCACCAGAAAGAACCTTTTTGCCTGAACCATCAACATAGCCTATAAAAACAATTCCGGTGTAATAATTTATCTTATTAACTAATCCTAAATCAACAATAATATTATCTTTATATCCTAAATTGCAAAGTTCATCATAAAGTTTTTTTAGATAATTCAATATATCATTTGCCTGTTTGTTAAGTTTTAGTTTTTCTGCCTCAACAAATACCTCATTACCTCCAAAAAGGCGGGGTAACATTTTCAATTTTTCTGCCTTTTGCCCATATTTTGATAATAAAGCATTTAAAGAAGCGAGATTTTTTTGTTCTATTAAATTTCTTGAAAGCTCATAATCTTCATTTGAAAGTTGACAAAGCTCTGCAATTGCTTTAAAAAATCCGATATGCCCTATTTCAACCTTAAAATCATTTCCGAAACAGGATTTTAAAGCAGAAATTGCAGTTAAAATAATATCTAAATCTGCTTTAAAACCATCTGCCCCTATTAGTTCAACACCACTTTGTGTAAATTCATCTCTTTTGCCATTAAAATTGTCGTTTGCTCTAAATACATTTTGATTATAGTATAATTTAATAGGTCTTTTAACATCCTTTAGTCTTGTTGAAACAACCCTTGCAATTGGAGTGGTGCAATCTGGTCTTAAAACCAAAAGCCTATTTTTAGCATCAGATAGTTTATACATATTTTCAGATTTAAAAGTGTCTGTAGCATAAAAAACATCAAGAAACTCAATGGAAGGGGTAATAATTTCATTATAACCCATTCCTTCAAAAACCGTCTTCAATTCATTTTCAACTTTTCGTTTGATTTTGCATTCCTCAAATAGACTATCCTTAGTCCCTTCGGGGATATTTTTAAACCATTTTTGCATATAAATTCTCCTTTATCGCTTTAACATATTAAAATGATAGCATAATAAAGTGATTTTGTCAAGTGCTTTTTTAAAATTAATAAAAAGAAACTGATATTACTCAGTTTCTTTGATATTTTCTATAAGTATTATTCTTTCGTTCTCTTGTTGTCCATATGTAAGAGTAATATTAATTCTTTTTTTTGATAAAGCAAACTCAATATTTTCACTCCATTCAATCGCAATTACTGAACTTTCATCTAAATAATCATAAAAGCCTATTGAATGCAAAGAGTCCTTATCATTAATTCTATACATATCAAAGTGAAAAATATTTACCTTCCCTGAATATTGGTGAACTGTAGCATAAGTGGGGCTTGTAACATCTCCATCAAAACCCAACCCCCGTGCTAAACCACGAACAAAGGCAGTTTTCCCTGCTCCTAATTCTCCACTTAAAGCAACGACATCTCCTGCATTTATAGTCTTTGCTAAAACATATCCGGTTTTTTCAGTTTCTACAACATTTCGCGATGTAATTTTTAGCATATAATTTATCCTTTATAGCATATATAGAGATTATTTCTTAAATACAAATAAATATTCGTGAGCTATAAGCAAGAAGTTGTGTTTCATACTATTTATTTTCCAATATCCGGTTGAATTGCAATTGTGTTGTTCTTTTATAATTATTTCTTTTATTCTAAATCCAACATTCTCAAATATTTTCATAACTTCAAAACTCATTGGGATAATATGCCCTTTTTTTCTTGTATCCCCCATAAGTATAGCACAAAATTTGTCTTTTTTCAGAACTCTAAAACTTTCCTTTGCAACAGTTTTCATTTGTTCTAAAAAGTCATTAACATTTAGAATTGATAAATCGCCTTGAATTTTTTCACTATAATTAATTATATTTGCATACGGAGGATGAGTGCAAATTAAGTCAATACATTCGTCATTTATAAAGTTTAGGTTTCGTGCATCACCTTGCATTATTTTAACATTGCCACAATTTTCTCGTTCAAAAGAAATATTTGTTTTGCATAAATCAATTGCATTTGGGTTAATATCTACTCCCAACACATCTCTATTTAAAAGTTTCGCTTCAACCAAAGTTGTGCCACTTCCTGCAAATTGGTCTAAAATTAAATCTCTTTCTTTTGAATAACGCAAAATTATATTTCTCGGAATATACGGCGACCAATTGCCTCTGTATTTACCATTATGAGTAGCCCAATCACCTCTATCTTTAAAACTCCATACAGTGTTAGATTGAATTTCAAAATTATCTGGCTCCCATTTAATTTCTTTTCTATTAGGCATATTTTATAATCCTTTTATAATTATTTCTTCAAGAAAACTATTTTCTATCATTTTAATGTTAAATACATAGTCAATTGCATTGAAGGTCTCAAGCAATGGCTGTTTTGCAGTATTCCAACCTAAGCCATCAGTAATCCAAATAAAGCAAATCTCCTTTTTACCATTAAAAAATTCGTTTAAACTTCTAAATTCTCCTGCTACTGATTTTAATTTTGAACCTCCGCCACTATAATAATTCACTTCAATTAAAAATAATTTTTCTTTAGTGTTGATTGCAAAATCAAAATGTCTATCAGACTTATCAGTTGGGACATTTACATTAAATTCTGATTTGATTTTTGCAACAGTAACTTGACTTAAATAGATAAAGCCATTCCTATTACAAATATCTTTTATATATACTTCGGTTAGCCTTTCCATAACAGTTCCACTTCTGTTTTTTCGTGCATTTGTATCAAGCCCGACCTCAACGCCTAAACAATAATCAACTAAGTTTTTAATATTTTTATCAGAAATAATTTTCAAAAGTCCACATTGCTCTGTAAAAAATACTATTTTATTTATTTCTTCATTAGTAATTTCTTTTGTTTTTTTAAATGAATATTCAATATCTCCGCCGATATTAGCTACTTTAATTCTTGTCTCTCTGCAAGCAATTAAAATTGGAATAACAGTAACAATTTCAGGATATAATTTTATTAATTTTTTTAATTCTTCTTTAATATTTTGCTTTCCAATTAAAGTATTCATTATGTTTAAAAGGATTTCAATCTTTGAAATATTGCATAGTATTTTATCCCAAGCAACAAAGAAATCATATGTTTTAATTGTGTCTTTTAGATTATTCAGTAAATAATCAAATACTTTTTTTTCATTATCTAAACCAAATTTATAATATCCTTCAATTTTTTTCAAATTGCATTCACCCCATAATTATTAGTGATAATAAGTTCGCTTATATTACCTCTGCATTTACCATTACAATTTATCATTCTCTTTGCATTTACTTTGTTAATAGTATACTTGCTATATAATTGTTCAAAAAAATTGTCATTTTTATCAATGTTTTTTGGATCTGAATTGCTCAATATAATATAGGCTCCTATTTCATTTAATTTATTAACAAAGTAGCTCAATCTAATTTGTTCTTTATCGTCAAAATTATTTTCTGTATATGCTGTAAAACTTGAAGTTGCATTTATTGGTCTATATGGAGGATCTAAATAAACAAATGTATTTTTATTAATAAATTCTAAACATTCACTATAATCTCTGCTAAGTATTGTAACCTTTTTTAATTTATTACTTATAGTAAGTAAATTATTTTTATCACAAATAATAGGATTTTTATAATCACCCATTGGAACATTAAATAGGCCTCTACTATTTACTCTATAAAGCCCATTAAAGCAGGTTTTATTAAGAAATATAAATAAAGTGGCTTTTTCTATATTGATATTTTCTCTTGCATTAAGTTTTAATTTATTAAAACTATCTCGTTTTGAATAATAATATTCTTTCCTTTTTTCATTACTTAGTGAAACAAACTCTTCTTGTAAAAGATTTAGTAATTTAATTAGATCCGTTACTTCGTTTTTAATTATTCTATATGTATTTATTAATTCTTCATTTATGTCATTAATTAGGATTTCTTTGATATTATAGTAAGAAACAATATCAAAAAACACGGCTCCACCGCCGACAAATGGCTCACAATACCGATTAATTGTTTTACCTAATTCTTTAGGGTAATTTGTTTTAATTTTGTCAAGAATTTGATTTTTCCCACCAGCCCATTTTACAAACGGTTTTATATTTTCACTTTTTTTAATCATAACTCTTACCCCAATCAACCAATTTATGGTTAAATAAATTGTAGCATTTTTTATAACAAAAAGCAATTAAATTAAAATTAAATTTTTAGATTATTTATTTTAAACTATTTGTTAAATAATTCCATAAGCAACTCTCTTTTTGACAATATTAAAATTTTATGAAACATAGTAGCTTTTGCAACTTATATTCAGTAAGGTCTATTTATATTTTATCCTATTTTACTGTATCACTTATCCTTTACCTTTATTCCTAAAAAAAGGGACTGGTTAATTAGCCAGCCCCTTATGATTATTCCAATACATAAATCTTTAATTGTCGTCTTCCAAAATTTTTACAATCAATATTTGATGGCAAAAATATATCTATCCAATTAGCATCGGAAACTCCACCGGTATCATTTACTGTGCAATAACCATAAACAAATTTCCCATCTGGGCTTTCAATATACAATCTATCGCCCAAATTCAAGTCCTTACAATATTTTGGATTAATAGCTACTCCACCAATTTTAGCTTTTGAGCCAGTAGCAGTTATATTTGTGCCACTATTAAAAGTATAGGCTGTAGCAATCATAGTTAAAACTCGTTTATAATTAAGCTGCGAACCATTAACAATCTTTGAAGGTCCCTTTAAAGCAACATATTTAATTCCGTTAGATGGCTTTTGTTCAATAATGTCCTTAACTATCTTAGTTTCTAAAACTATTCCATCTACCCTTTTGTCCACTTTAGTTACTAAACGAGTACCTAATTTTCCAGCAACATTAGATGGCATTTTTCCAACTGAAGAAGAATACATCAACGAAACAGTTTTAGTGGCAAATGGCAATTTAATTTTTTTAGTATACTCTTTATAAACAATTCTTTTTACTATAATTTGAAGATTTTCAAAAAGGGCATTATTCAAATCAATATTTATTTCATCATCTTTTGCTAAAACAATTCCCTTATTATTTAAATAACCTCCAACAGTTCCACCTGTAACAAATTCCGTTGTTTGTTGCCCATCAATAAATAAATCTACAGGGAAAGAGCGAGTAATTAATACATCATAGTTGCTTCCGTTTTGTTTAATGTCAACTATATCGTGCCATTCCCAATTAATGCCTTTTTCCATTACAGTTTCTAAAATATTAGAATTAAGAGTTTTAATCATTTCTGTCTTACCATCAACCGATACAGCTAAAACTTTTACTGAGCCCAAGGTAAAAACAAAAAATATTGAACAAAATACAAAAAGAATAACTGCCGCAATTTCTCGCTTATACTGCAACATTTTAATCTTTGCCCATTTCTTTTTTAATCTTTTGTATTTGTTAATAAACATACTAAACAAATGCAAGACCCCTTTAATTTTTTTTCAAGATAAACATATCTCTAATTAAATTCTAATCTAAATAAAGGGAAATTATTCAAAAAATCAAAAACTATTACTATTTATAAAAAGAAATAGTCTGAGTCACTTTTCATTGCACTAAAAAGCAAAACAATATCATAACTATTATAATATACAATAAATAACAAGAAAATGCAACATTTTTCCATTATTAAGCCTTTTGCAACGAGTAATTTAATAAGAAAAAACCTATCTTTTTGAGAATTGAGGAGCTTTTCTTGCACCTTTTAATCCATACTTTTTTCTTTCCTTCATTCTTGGATCACGTGTTAAAAAGCCTGCTTTTTTAAGTAATGGTCTTAATTCATCACTAACTTGAAGTAATGCTCTTGAAAGTCCATGTCTAATAGCACCAGCTTGACCAGATACTCCTCCGCCAACAACCTTTGCTATTATATCATATTTGCCAAAAGTATTTGTTGTAACAAATGGTTGTCTAACAATAAGTTTTAAGGTATCAAGCCCAAAGAAATCGTCAATATCCCTATCATTTATTGTAATAGTTCCATCGCCAGGAATAACTCTAACCCTTGCAACTGAACTTTTTCTTCTGCCTGTGCCATAAAAATATGCTTTTTTAGGTAAATACATAATTTATTTCCTCCTCTATATATCCATATTCCATATTTCAGGTTTTTGAGCAGAATTCTCATGCTCAGGACCCCTATATACGCGAAGCCTCTTTAATGCTGTTGCTCCTATGCTATTGTGAGGAAGCATACCCTTAATAGCAAGCATAAATGCTTTTTCTGGTTGCTTTTGCATAAGTGTGCGATACTTAACTTCTTTTAAGCCACCAACAAAGCCTGTATGATAACGATAAAACTTTTGGTCTAATTTATTACCTGTCAATACAGTTTTTTCTGCATTTATGATAATAACATGGTCTCCGCAATCAAAATGCGGTGTGAATTCGGGTTTATGCTTACCTCTTAATAAAACAGCAGCTTGAGTGGAAACTCTACCAAGTGGGACACCAGCCGCATCGAGTATTAACCATTTTCTGGTGATATTTTGTGCATTCGCCATAAAAGTTGACATAAATAAGATACATTCCCTTCTTTTAGAGGTTAGAGGTTAGAGGTTAGAGGTTAGATGTTAGAAATAAGTTGCAAAATTTATAACATCATATTCTTTAAGTCTTAACTCTTAATTATTAATTTATAATGCTTGTGTATTATATATGAGAAAAAAACTGTTGTCAAGAGCAAAATCGCCATTAATTTAATTTATAGCCCTCTTATACTTGTTTTCTCTTTGTTTTGCTCAGTATCTCTTTATTTTTCGTTTTTTATTTCATTTCTTGTTATTTTATCCAACAATAACAATCATAATATTCGTAAATTCCCAAAGTAAATTCCACAGTAGGAGAGCTGTTGAATTTACATAGGG
>CAZFQD010000111.1:0-7559 GCA_964520885.1 uncultured Oscillospiraceae bacterium
GACTAAAAAACCGCATAAAATCAAGGTTTTTTGAGTTTCGCAATTGACTAATAATATATTAAATTTATTTGGAGGTATTTAAATGGCAATATTAGTAACAGGCGGAGCAGGATATATAGGAAGCCACACTTGCATTGAACTATTAAATAATGGCTTTGAAATAATTGTTTTAGATAATTTAAGCAATAGTAAGCAAGAGGCTTTAAATCGAGTAAAAAAAATTACTAATAAAGATTTTAAATTTTATAAATATGATTTGTTGTGCAAAGATGATGTAAAAAAAGTATTTAGTGAAAATAAAATCGATGCTGTAATTCATTTTGCAGGTCTAAAAGCAGTTGGCGAAAGTGTTCAAATACCATTAAAATATTACCATAATAATATTACAGGCACTTTAATTCTTTGCGAAGTTATGTCAAAATATAATGTCAAAAAATTAGTTTTCAGTTCTTCTGCTACAGTATATGGTAATCCAAAACAAGTTCCAATAACCGAAGATATGCCACTTTTCGCTACTAATCCATATGGAAGAACGAAACTTACGATTGAGGAAATACTAAGAGATTTATCAGTTTCGGACAATGCTTGGTCAATTTCCTTGCTTAGATATTTCAATCCTGTTGGAGCACATATTAGCGGAACTATCGGAGAGGACCCAAATGGTATACCTAACAATTTAATGCCATTTATTACTCAAGTAGCCTGTGGAAAATTAGAACAATTATCAGTATTTGGAAATGATTATGACACTGTTGATGGAACGGGTGTAAGAGATTATATTCATATTACCGATTTAGCAAAAGGACATTTAAAAGCACTTCAATTTTTAACAAGTAAACAAGGGGTATTTACTCATAATTTGGGAACAGGAATAGGTTATAGTGTTTTACAAATAATAAATGCATTTGAGCAAGCCACAGGTATAAAAATAAATTATAAAATATCTGAAAGACGAGCAGGTGATATTGCAATATGCTATTCTGACCCTACAAAAGCGAAGAATGAACTTGATTGGGTAGTTCAAAAAGATTTAATTGATATGTGCCGAGATTCTTGGAGATGGCAATCGCAAAATCCAAAAGGGTATTAATATTTAAAAGTTGGGCATTTTATATTGTAATTTATAATGAATAACTAAATACAAAAAAAGTATAGACAAAACATAAATAATAGTATATAATAAAAAAAGTTAATAACCTTTAAATCAGTCCTGTGAGGCTGGCAAGGAAATAAGTAATATACTTAACCTTCTGCCAACTCATGGTAGGAGGTTTTTTGTATGAATGAAATTAAAACTTTAATTATGGATGAGCAAGCTATGGAAAGAGCCGTTTCAAGAATAGCCTTTGAGATTATTGAGCGAAACAAAGGTGTCGAAGATTTGTGTATTTTAGGCATTCACACAAGAGGTATTGTAATTGCCAAAAGAATTGCAAAAAAAATAAAAGAAATTGAAAATAAGCATATTGATGTTGGGATTATTGACCCAACTCCTTTTAGAGACGACTTGTCAGGTAAGGATTTGCCTTTAAGAAATTTTACAGAAATTAATTTTGAAATAGGCGATAGAAAAGTTATTTTAGTTGATGATGTTATATGCACTGGAAGAACCATTAGAGCAGCAATTGATGCAATAATGAATTTAGGAAGGCCAAAAACAATTCAATTAGCAGTTTTAATTGACAGGGGACACAGAGAACTGCCAATTCGTCCTGATTTTGTTGGCAAAAATGTGCCAACCTCTAAAAATGAAAAAGTTAAAGTTTTGGTTGAAGAATTTGACCAAAAAAATAAAGTTGTAATAGTATAATATTTGTAGGGAATGGTCTTGACCATTCCGAAAAAACAAAGTTGTGTAGGTGAATTAAATGAACTATATAATTAAAGATTGCATTTTAGTGGATAGTAATGAAACAAAAACAGTTATTATTGAAAATGGAATAATATGCGATATTTTAGATAACTTTGCAGATAAAAATATTGAAAATTATCAAATTATTGATGGTAAAGGTCTTTATTTATCTAACGGTCTTTTTGATTTTCATACTCATCTAAGAGAACCGGGCTTTGAATATAAAGAGGATATTGAAAGTGGCACAAAAGCTGCAGTTATGGGAGGCTTTACAGCTGTAGCGGTTATGCCAAATACTAATCCGATATGCGATAATGTTAAGACTATTGAATACATTTTAGATAAAGCAAAAAAAGCAGGTTTTGCTAAGGTTTATCCAATAGTTTCAATTACAATGGGGTCAAAAGGCGAAGACTTAACTGACTTTGCAGAACTTAAAAAAGCTGGTGCAGTTGCCGTTTCTGATGATGGTTTGCCTATGATTAGCACAAAAGTAATGAAAGATGCTTTAATATTAGCATATCAAGAAAAAATGCCTGTGATTTCCCATTGTGAAGATATTTCAATTTCGCAAGGTTGCATAAACGAAGGGGAAATTTCAAAGCAGTTAGGAGTTGAGGGCATTTCATCTGTTGCCGAGGAAATAATGGTTGCAAGAGAATGCTTATTATCTTATCAATATAATGTTGCTGTCCATATTGCTCATATTAGCACTAAAAATAGTGTTGATATAGTCCGCTTTTATAAAAGTAAAGGAGCAAAAATTACTGCCGAAACCTGTCCGCATTACTTTTCTTTAACACAAGAGGCTGTATTAACAAAAGGCACAAATGCAAAAATGAATCCGCCTTTAAGAACAAAAGAGGATGCAAATGCTATCATTGAGGGTATTGAAGACAATACAATAGATATTATTGTAACCGACCATGCACCTCATTCAAAGGAAGAAAAGGACATAGGATTGGAAAAAGCACCAAATGGCATTGTTGGATTAGAAACCTCGTTATCAGTAGGGATTACATACCTTGTAAAGCCAAATCACATTACACTTAAAACCTTGATAGAAAAGATGTCGAAAATCCCTTTAAAAATAATTGGAGAAAAACGCAGTATAAAAATTGGAGAAAAGGCTGATTTAGTGCTGTTTAACCCTAACGAAGAGTATGTAGTTTTAGCAAATAATTTTAAATCAAAATCAAAAAACACGCCATATGATAACGAAAAATTATTTGGAGTTGTTTATTATACATTTGTTGATGGAAAAATGGTTGTAAATAATAAAGAGTTAGTTGAAAATTGAAAGGAATAAAAAATGGACATATTAATAGGAAAAATCAAACAAAAAAACAATCCGACTGTTGTAGGATTAGACCCATTACTTGACTATGTTCCGAATTTTATTAAGCAAAAAGCATTTAAAGAATATGGTAAAAACTTTGAAGGTGCTTCAAATGCGATTTTAGAATATAATAAAGGTTTAATTGATAATCTTTATGATATAGTTCCAGCAGTTAAGCCTCAATCCGCTTATTATGAAATGTATGGCTATGAAGGGGTTAAGGCTTTATATGAAACAATTAAATATGCTAAAGAAAAGGGCTTATATGTTATTGCAGACATAAAGAGAAATGATATTGGCTCTACTGCACAAGCTTATGCAAAAGCATATTTGGGAAAAACTCAAATTGAAAATGAAAGTTTAAGTGCTTTTAATGCTGATAGCATAACTGTTAATGGATATTTAGGTGTAGACGGAATTACTCCATTTATAAATGAATGTAAACAATATGATAAGTCAATGTTTATACTTGTGAAAACTTCAAATCATTCTTCCGGAGAGTTACAAGATTTAATGTTAAATGATAATGATAAGGTTTATATTAAAATGGCTAAATTAGTTGAAAATTGGGGCAAGGACACTATTGGAAAACACGGATATAGTCAAGTGGGAGCAGTAGTAGGGGCTACATATCCTGAGCAATTAAAAGAATTGCGTCAAAAGTTTAAAAATATGTTTTTCTTGGTTCCGGGTTATGGGGCACAGGGTGGCGGAGCAAGTGATGTGGCTTTCTCATTTGACAGTAATGGCTTAGGAGCAATAATAAATTCTTCAAGAGCAATTTCGTGTGCCTATAAAAAAGAAAATTGTTCCGAACAAGATTTTGCGGGTGTGGCAAGGCGAGAAGCACTAAAAATGAAAAAGGAATTAAATGAAGTTTTAATGGGATAAGTAAAATGATAAGCGAGGAATACTGTCATTGCAAAGCCGACACCGTAGTGTCGTCCTGAGGCGTATCCCGCCGAAGGAGCCCGTGGCAATCTCATTTTTATAGATAAAGGATAAGGTGAAAAAATGAAACCACTATTACGATTGTGTGAAGTTATAAAAAAAGAAGAAATACGAGAAAAACTATTTGATATTACTATTAAAAACAGTGAAATTGCAAATTTAAGTCAAGCAGGTCAGTTTTTGCATATCAAATGTTCTGATAATGTATTATTGAGAAGACCAATTAGTATTTGCGATGTTAATAATGATGAAATTAGATTTGTTTTTGAGGTTAGAGGAGAGGGGACAAAAGAACTTTCCAAAATAAAAGCAGGCAATATATTAGATGTTTTAGGTCCTATTGGAAATGGTTTTACCATTAAAGACATAAGTAAAAAGGCAGTTTTAATAGGAGGCGGAATAGGGATTTTTCCTTTACTTATGGTGGCTAAGCAGTTTAAAGGAAATGCTACAATCCTTTTAGGCTTTAGAGATAAAGAAAATATAGTTTTAGTTAATGACTTTATAAAATATGGTTGCAAAGTTATAATTGCGACTGATGATGGTTCTTATGGATATAAAGGTTTCATAACCGATTTATTAAAGGAAAATAAAGCGGATTTTATTTATGCTTGTGGACCAAAACAAATGCTAATGAAAACAGCCAACTTTGCAAAAGAAAATAATGTTTTTTGCGAAATGTCTATGGAAGAGAGAATGGGTTGCGGTGTTGGTGCTTGTTTGGTATGTGCTTGCAAAACTGTAAAGGAAAATAACTTTACATATAAAAAAGTGTGCATTGACGGTCCTGTTTTTAATGCAAATGAGGTGATTTTTGATGATTAATACTTCAGTTAATATTGCAGGCGTAACCCTCTCTAATCCTGTAATTACCGCTTCCGGAACATATGGTTTTGGCAGAGAATACAGTAATTTTTACAAATTAAATGAATTAGGAGCGATTTGTGTTAAAGGCTTAACATTAAAAGAAAGAGCGGGAAATAAACCTCCAAGAATTGCTGAAACTGCTTGCGGAATTTTAAATAGTGTTGGACTTCAAAATCCGGGAGTTGAATATTTTATTAAAAACGAACTACCTTTTCTAATAGGCGAGGGGGCAAAAGTAATTGTAAATATTGCTGGAAATACTATTGAAGAATATTGCGAAATGGTTAAAATACTATCTGAAACTGAAACTGACTTAATTGAACTAAATATTTCTTGCCCTAATGTAAAAGAAGGCGGATTGGCTTTTGGAGTAAAGAGCGATAGTGTATTTAAAATAACAAATGAAGTAAAGAAACATTGTAAAAAACCATTAATAGTTAAGTTATCTCCAAATGTAACTGATATTGTAGAAATAGCAAAAGCGGCAAGAGACGGTGGGGCAGATGCTTTATCTTTGATTAATACTCTACTTGGAATGAAAATAGACATAAATACAAAAAAACCTATATTATATAATAATGTTGGCGGACTCTCAGGTCCTGCAATTTTGCCAATTGCCGTCAGAATGGTTTGGCAAGTAAGAAATACAGTAGAATTACCTATAATTGCTATGGGCGGAGTGTCAACATATAGTGATGCAATTGAACTAATGTTAGTTGGAGCGAATGCAGTAGCAGTTGGAACTGCT
Source organism: uncultured Oscillospiraceae bacterium (assembly GCA_964520885.1). Lineage (GTDB taxonomy): Bacteria > Bacillota > Clostridia > Oscillospirales > SIG519 > CAZFQD01. Next base: position 5,758 of record CAZFQD010000111.1, read on the forward strand.
TGCTTTGTTGACCCTTTTGCTCCTATTAAGGTTAGAGATGGAATAGCAAATTATTTAAGAGAAAGCAATATTGATGATATATCAAAAATAGTAGGAAGTGTAATAATAAATTAAATTTGGAGAAGAAAAAAATGACGAGATTAATTATAGTAAGGCATGCTGAAGCTTCTGGAAATGTTGATAGAATATTTCACGGGCAAACGAATTCAAATATAACAAAAAACGGAGAAGCACAGTTAATATGCTTAAAAGAGCGATTTAAGAATATAGATTTTGATGTTATATATTCAAGCGATTTAGAAAGGGCTATGCAAACAGCCTTTGCTGTCAATAATTATAAAAAACTTTCTATTAATGTTGAAAAAGGCTTAAGAGAAATAAACGGTGGAGATTGGGAAAATGTTCACTTTGATGAACTGTCAATTTTATATCCAAATGAATTTCAAATATGGAATAAAGAACTACACAATTTGCAAATGCCAAATGGGGAAAGTGTTAGGAGTTTCTCAATAAGATTAAAAGAAACAAATGAAAATATTATAAAAAAACATAAAGGAAAAACAATTTGTATAGTAACTCATGGAACTGCTATTAGAGTATTAATGTGTTTTGCAAAAAAACTCACAATTGAGCAAATTGATACTGTGTCTTGGTGCGATAATTCGGCTATTTCAATAGTTGAATATGATGATAATTTTAATCCTAAAATAATGTTAGAAGGGGATAGTTCTCATTTACACAAGGGACTATCAACTATTGAAAATCAAGATTGGTGGATTTTATTTAACAAGGGAGAAAAGAAAAAATGATTTTTACAGTAACCTTAAACCCTTGTATTGACAAATTTTTATTAGTAGAAAAATTGCATATTAATAAATTGAACAGATGTATAGATACAAGAATGGATGCCGCAGGAAAAGGAATAAATGTTTCAATTTATCTTTCAGCATTAAACACAAAAAGCATAGCAACAGGTTTTTTGGGTTGTTTAAACAAACAAATCTATTGCGATACTTTTAATAAATATGAAATAGAAAATGATTTTGTTTTTATAGATGATTTTACAAGGACTAATACAAAGGTTGTTGATGTAACAAAAAATGAGCAAACTGATATTAATGAAAAGGGATTTAAAGTAGATGATTATTATAAAAAGGAATTGAAAAATAAGTTAATTAATCTTTTGGACAAAAATAGTTATGTAGTTTTTAGCGGTTCAATGCCTGTGAATTTTACTAATGAGGATTTTAAAGAGTTAGTAGATTTAGCAATAAATAAAGGTGCTAAGGTAGTAGTGGATACTGAAGGGGATAAATTAAAATATGCTATTCAAAAAAAAGTATATTTAATTAAACCAAATATTTACGAATTTGAAGCCATATTTAATGAAAAATTTAATGATATTAAATTAGTAGCAAAAAAGGCTAAGCAGTTATGTAAAAATGGAGTTGAGAATGTAATTGTTTCTTTAGGAAGTGATGGAGCTATTTTTGCAAGAAAAAATTTAGTTTATTATTCAAAATGTATGGATGTGAAGGTTAAAAGTATTTCGGGTGCAGGAGATAGTATGGTGGCTGCATTTTTACACGGAACTCAAAATAATATGCAGTTTGAAGAAATTGCAAAGCAATGTATGGCTGTATCTCAAGCCCGCATAATGATGGATGGAACACTACCAGCTAATAAGGATACAATTAATAAGTTGTTAAAGGAAATTGTTGTTGAAAAAATAGAGTGGTAAAATGATTTTTTGGTAAGTTGTAAAATAAAATGACCAAGAAATAAAAAAATATGTCCCAGAG
>CAZFQD010000112.1:0-7554 GCA_964520885.1 uncultured Oscillospiraceae bacterium
TTGCTATTGTTCAAAGCATGTTGTATCAATGCTTTTAAAACATGCGAATTGATTCGAAATATAAAAATTTTTTATTTATTTTAATAGGTTTTTATATGATTTTGTGGAAATATATTTGAATTTGTGATAATATATTATAAATGTAAAATTGAGAATTGAAAATTGAAAATTGAAATTCGGGGGTATTTATGAAATTCATTGAAGCAATTATTTTAGGATTAATTCAAGGCATTGCAGAGTTTTTGCCAATTTCAAGTTCTGGCCATTTAGTTATTTTTCATCAGTTTTTTCACTTTGCTGATATAGAAAATACACAATTGCTATTTGATGTATTGTTACATTTAGGAACATTAGTTGCAGTTGTTATTGCATTTTGGAAAACCATTTGCAATTTATTTACTAACTTTTTAAAAATGGTTCCACGAATATTTACAGGTCGTTTTTCATATAAAAAATCAACCCCTTATCAAAAAATGCTCATTATGATTTTAGTTTCGTTAATTCCTTTGATTTTTGTTTTGCCATTTAAAGATGATTTGGAAAATTTATTTAAAAATGTTAAGGCGGTTGGTTTATTCTTAATTATAACTGCTATTCTTTTATTCTTAACTGATAGAATTGTTAAAGGCAGAAAAAATATAAACGAGGCGAAGATTTCTGATTCAATATTTATTGGTATTTTTCAAGCAATGGCCACTTTGCCGGGTGTTTCCCGCTCAGGTGCTACAATTTCAGCAGGACTTTTTAGAGGCTTTTCACGAGAATTAGCGGTAGAGTTTTCCTTTATAATGTCTATTCCTGCGATATTGGGTGCACTTATTTTAACATTAAAGGATACATTAAAATCTAATATTGATATAAATAGTTTTTTACCTATGATTATTGGAGCTATTATAGCTGGAATTTCAGGATACTTTGCAATTAAATTTATTTCTTATTTAGTTAAAAAAGATAAGTTTGGTTTCTTCGCTTATTACTGTGCAATTGTTGGAGTTTTAACTATTGTTATGGCATTTATACTAAATAAGTAATTATGTAAAAGTTGATAGAGAAAATTTTAATTATTAATTGGGTAAAGGGGGTTTTTACTAATGAAAAAACGAACAAATAGCGAAATTGACAAAAACGAGCATATTCCAATTTGGAAACAGATTACAGCCGCAATATTTATTGTGCTGGGTGCCTTTCTTTTTATTGCAATTCTTTTTGATGCCACTGGTCCTGTTGGTAACATTATTAAAACTGTTCTTAAAGGTCTATTGGGAACAGGCTCATTAATTGTCCCTCTATTGTTTATGTATTTAGCCGTTTGGACAGTTACAAACAGCACAAAAATTGAATTTTCTATGAAATTTTGGTCAGGCTTTGTTACTATTGTTAGTTTTAGCATTGTTATGTATTTAATTTCAAATAACAATAGCGAGATTATAAATATAAAGGCTATGTCTAATTTAAAGTTATCTGATGTTATTGTTTTATTGTTTGATAATGGAAATAAGAACTTTATTTCTGGCGGTGTTTTAGGTGGAATAGGTATTCCATTAGAACTGCTTTTTGATAAGATTGGAACAGGAATAATTATTGGGCTTATTTTGTTGGTATCCTTTATGCTTTTAACAGGAATTACTCTAATACAAATCTTTCGTTCCATTTCCCCTGTTAAAATAAAAGAAATTGCAGTATCAATTGGCGAAATGTTTTCAAGACAAAACAAATTAGATAAAATTGAAAAAGTTATAAAAGATGATGAACCAATTCCCATTGTTCTGAATATTCCTTCAGTTATTGATATTCCTGTTGATGAATTCGTGCCTTCCCGAGAGCCACAGGTTGATGACATAATTGGAGCATTGCATATTGAAGAAAAAGATAATATTAGCAAAAAATCTAACTCCATAGAAAAGACTGTTTCTGATATTCCAGATGGACAAATAAAAGTTGTTCTAAAGAACTCGCAAGAGGCTTTATATAATTATCCTCCCATTTCACTTCTCGCACAAAACACAGCATTTGTTTCAAGTGATGTATCAGACGAACTGCGAATTAATGCTAAAAAATTAGTGGATACATTAAGTAGTTTTGGAGTTGAAGCAAAAGTAATGAATATTAGCCGTGGCCCTTCAGTAACTCGTTATGAACTGTCCCCCGGCTCTGGTGTTAAAATAAGTAAAATTGCAAATTTGGCCGATGATTTAGCCTTGAATTTAGCTGCATTAGGTGTCCGAATTGAAGCTCCTATTCCGGGCAAAGCGGCTGTTGGCATTGAAGTGCCAAATAAAAATGTCGGCTCAGTGTTTATTCGTGAACTTTTGTCCTCAAAAGAATTTATGGATGCAAAAAGTCAATTAACTGTATGTCTTGGCAAGGATATTACAGGAAATCACATAGTTGCTGACCTTTCCAAAATGCCACATTTATTAATTGCAGGTGCTACCGGCTCGGGTAAATCGGTTTGTATTAATTCTCTTATTATTTCTTTGCTTTATAAATCCTCACCTGAACATGTTAAACTGCTTATGATTGACCCTAAGGTAGTTGAACTTAGAATTTACAACAGTATCCCCCACCTTTTAATTCCAGTGGTTACAGATGCTAAAAAAGCCTATGGTGCTTTGGCTTGGGCGGTTACTGAAATGCTAAACAGATACAAATTGTTTTCAGAGCAAAATGTTCGAGATTTAATTGGATATAATGAACTTGCAAAGGTTGATAGCAGTGTTGAGCCACTTCCTCAAATTGTAATTATTATTGATGAATTAGCTGACTTAATGATGGTTTCACCAAATGAAGTTGAGGATGCTATTTGCCGTTTGGCACAAATGGCAAGAGCGGCAGGAATGCACTTAGTTATTGCAACACAAAGGCCTTCGGTTGATGTTATTACAGGAACTATTAAAGCAAATATTCCATCACGAATTGCTTTTTCAGTTTCCTCTACAGTAGATTCAAGAATTATATTAGATATGTCTGGAGCCGAAAAATTAATTGGTCGTGGAGATATGCTTTTCTCTCCTGTTGGAATTCCAAAACCTATGCGAATTCAAGGTTGTTTTGTTAGTGACAAAGAGGTTGAATTGGTTACTAATTTCGTTAAACGCTCAAAAGATGATATTTATGACGATGAAATAATAAGCCAAATTGATGTAGAAACTAATAATAATAAAAGAACTTCATCAAGTGATGTAGGCGATGATGACCTTATGCTACCACAAGCAATTGAATGTATTGTAGAAGCAGGCATTGCCTCAGTTTCATTTTTGCAAAGAAGACTGAAATTAGGCTATGCAAGGGCGGCACGAATAATGGACGAAATGGAAGCGAGGGGCATTGTTGGTCCTTTTGAGGGAAGCAAGCCACGAAAAGTGCTAATTTCAAGACAACAATGGCAGGAAATGATTATGTCAAATGATAATTAAATTGCAAACGGAGGAAATATGATATTAAAACAATACAATGCAATAATTTTTGATTTCGATTACACTTTAGTTGATGCAACTAAAGCAATTGTTAAGTGTTATAATTACGCTTTTTCTAAGGTAGGTTTTCCCTCGCAAGAAATATTAACAATAAAAAAAACTGTGGGGATGACTATTCCAGAAGCCTTTAAATTAATGACCGGGTGCCAAGATTTAGAAATAATAGAAACATTCAAGCAACATTTTAAAACTTTGGCTGATAAAATTATGACAAAAGAAACTATTGTTTTGGATAATGCAAAAAATCTGCTTGAAATTGCAAAGCAAAACGATTTAAAAACGGGAATTTTATCTTCAAAAAAAGCTTACCGAATAAATGAAACTTTGAAAAAAGAAAATATGCTTCATTTAATTGATATAGTAATTGGCTTTGAGAATATTGAACAACACAAGCCTTTGCCACAGGGGATAGATAAAATTGCCAAAATTTTAGATATTAATAAAAATGAAATATTATATGTTGGAGATAGTTTAGTTGATGCACAAACTGCACAAAATGCAAAGGTAGATTTTATTGGAGTTTTAACAGGCACTACAACAAAAGAGGATTTTGAACGATATCCTTATATAGCGGTTTTAAATGTTTTGTTAGAGTTAGAACTGTTTTTAACCACAAAGAACACTAAGGACACAAAGGAATGAGGTGCTGAAAAATGAAAAATGACCTACAAAAGAATGCTGATAGATTTTTAGGCTTTGCCAATACATACGATAATGTTAGACCGTCTTGTCCAAAGTATGTTTTAAAGTGTTTAATTAATTATTTAGGCTATAAACCTCAAACTGTTGTAGATTTTGGTTGTGGCACCGGGCTTTCAACAAAATTTTGGAGTAAATACTCTAATAATGTAATAGGAATTGAGCCGAGCAAAGATATGATAAATTTAGCAATTAAAAAATCTAAAAACTATAAAAACATTAAATATATTAATGCCTTTTCCAATGAAACAGGGCTAAATGACAATATTGCAGATATAATAACTTGTTCACAATCTTTTCACTGGATGGAGCCAATATCAACTTTAAAAGAAGTTAATCGGCTCTTAAAACCTAACGGTATTTTTGCAGTATATGATTGTGATTGGCCTCCTGTGTTTAAATGGGAAATTGATTTTGAATATGAAAAGTTGTTTAATAAAGTATTTGAAATTGAGGCTACACATAAGGAATTTAAAAACAGTTTTTCAAGATGGAATAAAAACGAACATTTAAACAATCTAAAAAACAGTGGACATTTTAGGTTTGTAAGGGAAATAGTTTTTACTAATACTGAAAAATGCACAGCTGACAGATATATAGGTATAGCCCTTAGTCAAGGCGGTTTGCAATCAATAATCAAGAATAATATTGAATTAATTAAGCCAGAATTAGATAGCTTTATTGAAAAAGTTAAAATGGCTTTTGATAACAAAACCTATAATATTGATTTTTGTTATAGAATGAGAATTGGAGTAAAGTAGAGTAAACAGATACAAAGGTGTTGTATAAAATGATAACCAAAAGCCCCATTAGAAATAACATAAGGTTAAAGAATTATGATTATTCTCAAAATGGATATTATTTTATTACCATTTGCACACATAATCGAGAAAATTTATTTGGCAAAATTATTAATGGAAAAATGGTTTTGAATGAATATGGCAATATCGTTAATAAAGAATGGTTAGTATCAGCAAAAATTCGCAAAGAGATAAAAATTGATAAATTTGTTGTAATGCCAAATCATTTTCACGCAATCGTTATAATTCAAAATGTAGGGATGTATGGCAATACATCCGCAAACACAGATGAAAACCAAAAACGGATGTATATCCATACATCCCTACAATCGCCTTCACACACATTGGGTGCTATGATTAGAGGTTTTAAATCATCTGGGACAGCAAAAATAAACACTATTAGAAATACTGAGCAAAATCCCGTATGGCAAAAATCATATTACGACCATATTATCAGAAATGAACAAGATTATAAAGAAATTTATGAATACATTGAAAACAACCCTCAAAAATGGGAATTAGATAAATATTACATACTTTGAGTAAATATTTAGAAAGGTAATTTTTAATGTTATGTATTTTGGCAAGGTATAAAAAATACTATTGACTTATTAAAAAACTTCGGCTATAATGTATTTAGAATATAGATTAGCCGAAAGAATGTGAATTATTATGTATATTAAAAGAGATTTAGAAAGCATAGTTTTAAGGCTTAATGAACAGTATCCAGCTATTCTTATAACCGGACCACGGCAAGTGGGAAAAACAACTATGCTAAAAAATTTAATGCAAGGCACAAAAAGAACCTATGTTACACTTGACGATTTAAACACTCGTGCTCTTGCAAAAAACGACCCTGCAATGTTCTTTCAACTTTATAAGCCCCCAATTTTAATTGATGAGGTTCAGTATGCTCCCGAACTTTTTACTTATATTAAAATAATGATTGATAAGGAGCATAAAGCCGGTGATTTTTGGCTTACAGGTTCACAGATTTTTAAACTTATGGGTGGAGTAAGAGAATCCTTGGCGGGCAGAATTGCCATATTAAATTTATCCTCACTTTCACAAAATGAAATATATAACAAATGTGAAAATTCTTTATTTTCATTAGATTTTTTATTTTTAATGCAAAAACAGCAAAATATTAAAAATTCAGACACTTTGGAAATATTTAGTAGAATATTTAAAGGCAGTATGCCTTCTATTGTAAGCGGAGTTTACAAGGATATTAATATATTTTACAGCAGTTATTTAAGCACATATATTGAAAGGGATATAAAAGAACTTTCGGGCGAAATTGACAGCCTTTTATTTATGAAATTTATTACAGCTGTTGCTTGCAGAGTTAGCCAAATTGTAAATTATGCAGAAATAGCAAGGGACTGTGATATTAATCAAACAACTGCAAAAAAATGGCTTTCAATTTTAGAAGCCTTAGGACTGATTTTTTATTTACAACCCTTTTCAAATAATGCTTTGACAAGAACAATTAAAACTCCCAAACTATATTTTTACGATACCGGATTGGTGGCATATTTAACAAAATGGAGCAGTGCCAAAACCTTAGAGGCAGGAGCTATGAACGGTGCGATTTTTGAAAACTATGCTGTTAGTGAGATTGTGAAAAGTTATTACAATAATGCCCTTTCTCCTTTTATATATTATTATCGTGATAAGGATATGAAGGAAATTGATGTTATTATTGAAAAGGATGGAAAACTATTTCCTATTGAAATTAAAAAAAGTGCAAATCCTAATACTAATTTAACAAATGCTTTTAAACTGCTTGACAAAGGAAATTTAGTTCGTGGCACAGGTGCTGTTTTATGTATGAGCAATGAACTGTCTGCTGTTAATAAGGATAACTTAATTATTCCGGTTAGTTTGATTTAGTTTGAGGTGCAATATGGAAATTGATTTTAATAAACTCAGCATTTAGGAAAATTATAAAATAATTGTCAATTGTCAATTGAATTGAAAGGAGCAAAACATTATGTCCAAAAAACAAGAATTTATTGATTTATTCAATGCCAATATTAAAAGAGAGGGTGCTGATAAACTGCTTGAATATTTAGTGTCAAAAGGGAGTGATTTCTTCACAAGCCCTGCAAGCACAAAATATCACGGTTCCTATGAAGGTGGTTTAGTGGAACATAGCCTTAATGTTTATTATTGCTTAAAGGACTATTTACAAAGGCAGAGAGTTAAGGAAACCTATGGGCTTGAGTTTGATGATGAAAGCATAGCAATAGCGGGATTATTACACGATTTATGCAAAATTAATTGTTATAAAGTAAGTAGCCGAAATGTTAAGGACGAAAACGGAAAATGGCAAACAGTCCCCTACTATGAATTTAGTGATGATTTACCTTATGGACACGGAGAAAAATCAGTTTATGTTATAACAAGTTTTATGAAATTAACTCGGGAAGAGGCCTTTGCAATTCGCTATCATATGGGTTTTTCTGGAATTGAGGACAAAAGAAGCATTGGCGATGCTTTTGCACAATATCCTCTTTCATTTGCACTTTCTACTGCTGATATGGAAGCTACTTATTTTGTGGAGAAATAAAAAA
>CAZFQD010000113.1:0-2292 GCA_964520885.1 uncultured Oscillospiraceae bacterium
GGCTTAATATCGTTAAAAATACTCTTATCCTCTCCATAAACCGCCTCACTGTATCCAAACATTGCCTGCTGTTTATTATTGTTGAAATTAATTATTCCTCCTATTCCATCTGGAACAAGAATAAATCCATTTTCATTTATTGAACCGGCATTAAAATAAGGCAGAACCTGAATTGAAACTATTTTATTAGCATCATTCTCAACTATATTATTATCAAGTGGAATGGAAACCTTCAACTTATCTTTGTCTAATGTTATTATCATTGCCACACTAAGTTTATACTCTGAAAATTTAAATGTGTATTTTAAAGAATTCTCCGATTTTTGAACTGTAAGATCATTATCGAATGCAGAATTGGTTGAACTAAAAACATCAAATAATTGTCCCTTTTTATCTATACAATTAATAATTAATTGAGCCGAAAGTCCAGCTCTGTTTATCCCTTTTGCATAATTATCATTTTTATAATCAAGAGGATTACTATAAATAATTTGATTATTTTGTCTGTTAAATAATTTAAAAAAACCATTGCTTGGATTTACCGAAAGTTCAAAGTTATCGTTGTTGACAGCACTTACAAAATCCTCACCTTTTAATATTTCCCAATTAGTATTTTTAGTATTGCTTTCATTTACATTAACACCTGCAACACCATTTATCACAAGAGCAACAAAAAGTATAAAACAAATGATTTTTTTCAACATAACTGACACCTCCTTTTCTATTAACCATTAGATATTATAATTGCCAATTCATCCATAATTGATGAGAAGAAACTTGAAATTTGTTGAAACAAGCTCCAAATTAGAATGACAACAAATCCAATAATAGCCATACCTATAACGGTTAAGAATAAAATTAGAATGGTTTTTGCTAATGAAAATTCATGTATTATTTTCATACCGATTAATAATAGAATAATCGCCCAAAATAATCCTGCAATCTCAATTAAACCTAATAGGTTTCCTTCGCTTATTACTAAAAAGTTTGAAATAAATAAATTAATTAGTATGGCTATTGTATATGGAATGGTAGAAACTGAACACACTACGATAATATCAATCATTCGTCCGCTTCCACTTAACATTGTTGAAAAAAGCCAATTTGAAAAGCAAAAAACAAAAAACAAAATTATTGTGGAAGCAAAAATATCAAAAATATTAAATTTCTCTAATACATTATAATTGAAAATAAAACCTTTATATTGCCAATTTAATATGGTTAAACAAAACCATAAAGAAAGAGTAATAATTGACAATATATAAATCTTTTTTGTGTTCTTAATAAGTGGTAAAAAACTTTCGTTTGGGTGAAACAAAGTTGTAATGGTCTTTTTAAATAGTGATAATTGGTCAAATTTTTTCGTTTGCTTTTGATTTGCAACCTTTTTTTTGCTTGGTTTAATTAAAAATATAATTATTATGAGAACCAAAATTAAAATTAAGTAAATATATTTTTTCGCAATTAGTTTTCTATATGGTTCAAATGCTGTTGAATAGCCTTGCCTATCATGTGCCAACTTAAAATTTTTCAATGCAGTATCTATCTCGCCCTTTGCTAAATAAGCCTTGCCAATGCCTTTATATGCTAACATAGAATTGCTATTTTGAATTAACACATTATTCCAATCATTTAATGACTTTTCATATTCTCCTTTATTGTAATAGTAAATTGCGTTTAATAAATTTTCACCATATTCAGTAGGTGAATACATTGTTATTCTATTTAAATAAGGATCTAATACAAAAACATCACTTTCATAGGCATCAATAGCAACTACACTCATATTTAAGCCGATTTCGGTACCTATACCGCCAAAAACACTGATTAAATCGCCATCAAAATTATATAAAAATGTTTTACCAGATTTGCTGTCTAATGCTAAAAACATATCATTGCTTAAAGCCTTAACATCCACAAAACTTGTTTTTAAATTAGGATTAAATAAACGAGTTCTCTCCACATCGGCATAAGTTCTTTGTGGTAATATGTTTGAACTTTCAGGATTGAATTTTTGAACTTGGTCTAACCCGTTTCCAGTATTTGAGGTAACTGTAAAAACAAAATCCTTTTGACTGATATCAAAGTTTGCAAACTCAATGGGTATATTTTGACGCATATTCGATCTTTGCTTATCGTTAAAAATTGATTTCCAAAAATAATTTGAAAGAATATCCATAGTAACTGATATTTTTGCACTTCCGTAAAATCCAATAAACTCATAATCCGGAGAAAATGTTAGTGCACCCTTATAACATCCAACTAATATTGTATATAAAATGAATTTTAATA
>CAZFQD010000113.1:2302-7548 GCA_964520885.1 uncultured Oscillospiraceae bacterium
CTTGAGAGTCTACAAGAACTTTTGAAGGTTTAAATTCTAAACTATCTTCAATTAAATTGCTTATTGGTCTTGTAATCTCTTTTACTATTTCACCAGAAAAAGTAGAAATATAAATCTTACCTAATGCAGGATTGGAAATATAATAATAATTATTCCTTACAAATAAACCTGTCGCACCCAGCAACACATTATCTCCTCTATTATTATTAATTTCAATAATAGAAAACTTTTCAAATTGAATTGTTGAGATAATTATTCTTCCGACTCTTGCATCTAAAATATACACCATATTATCTAAAATAAATAAATCTGTTGCCCCAATAATACCATTATCATCAATTTTTACCCCAGATAAAACTTTATTAGGTTTATAAGAAATTGGAGTAGGTATTGCATTATTATTATAATTGTACTCGTATCCACTATATGGTGCTTCTATTGCACATACATTTATTACAAGACAAGATAAAATTAAAACGATACAAATAATCAATTTTATATTTTTCTTTTTCATTTACCTTCTCCTATTCCTTTATACCTGATGCAGACATAGTCTCAATAACACTCTTTTGTGTAAAAACAAACACTAACATTGGAGGTACCATAATCAATACACCAGCCGCCATTGTAGCTCCTTGTCGTGCTAAACCACCCATAACTATTTGAGATATTACCATATTAAATAGTTTCAGTTCTTCATTGAATACCATATTCAAAGGCTGTTGATTCCAAACGGTTTGAAAGGCAAAAACAGATAATGTCAGCCATGCTGGTTTTACACACGGCATAACTACGGAGAATAGAGTTCTAAAGTTTCCTGCTCCATCAATTTTTGCAGACTCAATTAAAGCCATTGGCACCCTTACCATAAACTGTTTCATCAAGAATAATCCTAATGGTAATGGTAGAATAGGTAATATATACACCCAATATGTATTAATGAAATTTAACCGAGACATTAAAATATACTGTGGGATCCATAATACTGTCCCATTAAACAATAACGCACCAACAACAACATTAAATAGCCAGGATAACTTTAATTTAAATTTAGCAAGTGGGTATGCGGCCATTGATGCAATAATAACATGTCCCACAGTTGCAACAATGCTAATAAATATACTGTTAAATATATATCTGGAAATTGGAACCCATAAATTTGATGATAAATAGAGTAAACTTTTGTAATTATCCCATGTAGGATTATTAACGAAAAAACGAGGTGGAAAAATAAAAATTTCCTCAATGGGTTTAAATGATGTTACTATGGAAAAAATTAATGGTAATGCCATAAACATACCAACAAACATTAAAAATATAATAATAAAAATATTTCCAAGTGTTGATCTTTTCTTGAGTTTTTTGTGTTTTATTAAGAAAAATTTCATACTTCACCTACATATTTATTAATCATCACTCTTAACATATCTTAAGCCTAAATCTAATGCTTTTTTAAATAAAATTGTTAATACAAATAAAGCAACGGCTATTGCACACGCATATCCCATTTCGTATCTTATCATTGCATAATCCATTAGATGTAGAACGATAGTATGTGCCGAATAATTTGTGCTTGGAAATCCGCAAAGTTGCATAGAAATAGTGCTTACAGAAAAAGATATTGCAATTTGCATAACAGCACTAAAAACCAATTGTGGTTTGACCATTGGCAGTGTAATGTAAAAAAGCTCTTGAAAACGATTTCTTATCCCATCAATCATACCGGCTTCATAAAGTGAATTATCAATCATATTAAATCCAGCAATAAATGCCAAAAACCCAGCACCAAGGCTCATCCAAATTTGTATTACCATTAGAATAATTAAATTATATTTAGGATCACTTAGCCACTGTATTGGGTCGTTAATCAACCCAAAAGCCATTAATTGACCATTAATAAAACCATATGCATCTCCACTAAATATAAATTGCCATATAAAAAAAACTGATGACGAAAGCGATGGTGCATAGAATATGAATGTTAAGAAAACTCTAGACTTTGCACCAAATTCATTTATAAACCATGCCATAAAAAAGCAAAGAATATAGCTAATAGGTCCTGTTATTACAGCAAAAGCAATAGTGTTTTTTAAAGCTATATAAAAAACCTCATCATCAATGAGTAAACTAGTGTAATTGGATATTCCAACAAATGTTGGGGTTTCAAACATATTGTAATAAGTGAAACTAAGTATTATAGAAGATACCATTGCTAATACAATCATTAGAAAAAATAATAAAAAGTAAGGAAGCATCAATAAATACAAATCTTTATTTTTTATTAAATCATTTTTTAATGAAATTGAACTTATTTTTTTTGTTTTTACTTTATTTGCTCTTTGCATTTAATAACTCCTCTCTTTTTTTATTAATCTCACGATTAATCTGAATATTCCAAATATTTAATGCCTCAATATAATTTTTTTTGTTATAAACTACCTCTTTAAATGCATTATCAATACCTCTTACCATATAGTAACTACCAGGAATCTCCGGGATTTCCACTATAGTTTCAAGTTGATTTTTAAGTTCAGCTATCTCTTTTTTATTCCACGACATTAGTTGTAATGCATCAATATTTGCAACAGCTTGCCTGCCTAGCACTCCTAAGATAGACTCTACTTCTAAACTGTATTTTGCTTGAACTGTTGCACTTGTCCACCACTTAATAAACTCCCATGCCTCAGCTTGTTTTTTGCACTTTGAAAGAATTACACAAGCAGTTGAAGCACCAGCTTGTATTGCATTTATTGTCTTATCCGGATTTTCAACGCCCGGTATTGTTGTCATTTCCCAAAGCCCATTAATTTCTGGTGCCGCCGCCTCAAGTAAATAATATTGATTATAAGGTGCAATTGCTAATGGTATTTCACCCATTCTAAAGCGATTATAAAAATCATATGTAATTGGTATTCCATAATCGGTGTATAATTCTGTCCATTGCTTAAATGCACTTTGTGTTGCCAACATATTTAATGCAGTTGACTTTAAATCATCTTGATAAAATTTTCCTCCATTTTGCAAAACCAAAGCAGGAAAAATACTTTTTGCACCCATTCCAGCATCTACTGCACCCCACGCATCTAATGCAACATAGGGCACTCCCACCGTCATTTTGTGGCGTTGAATAATTGATATGGCATTATAGAACTCTTTCCATGTTTTTGGTGGGGATAAATTTAATTCGCTAAATATATCCTTTCTATAAAACATCATAAAGAAAAGTTGCTGGTCGGGTACTCCATATACACCATCATTTAAGGTAAATGGCACTATTGATTGTGGTGCAAACGACTTTAAATGTTCATAAAAATCATCAAATTTTGTTAAATCAACCAGTGCACCTCTCGCCGCCAAATTAACAGGCATACTTCTTCCTAACATAATTGCCATATCAGGTGATTGGTTAGAAATAAATGCTTCTACCATAGATGCACTTACCAACTTGATATTTACATTAATGCCCGTTTTGGTAGTAAACATATCATTTGTCATTTTTGAAATAACTTGTGCTTGGTCTCTACCTATTCCAAGCCACATAGTAATAGTTTTTGTATCATTACTTTCATTTATCGTGTTATAATTTCTAATAAACGAGTAGAAAAACTTACTAAATTCAAAACCAATTACATCAAAAAAATTAGCTTTAAAGTTTTCCACTTTCTTATTTCCATCAAATAAACATAAATAATCTAACTCCAAAGGTTGAAAACGAATATTTAATGCAAAAGCCGCAAAACCAACTATATTTCCATTAAAATTATTTAGTCTAATAGGTATTTTATTGGGACTTTCAACCATATTATCAATTTGAAATGATAATAGATTAAGTATTTCTGCCTCCTTACTGGCATTTTGATTTATCTCCTTGATATTTATATATTCTGATTTTAATAATGATGATAATTCTTCAAATTTACTTTTTAAATCAGGAATTTCCTTAAATAAGTTATAATCTCTAAACATATCTGGTGTAGTTCCTGTTACCATTATTATTTTTCTATAAATGTTTTCTAAATCATAAAGTGCTTTAATTAAATTATCAATTGTAGTTCCGAGTTTGCCTTGCACTACCTCTAATCTTATTTTGTTTGTACCTTTTTTGAGAAAAATTAAAGCATTTTCATTGTCTAAAACTGTTAAATACTTACCATCCCAATCCCCTGAATAAGGAAAGCCTATACAGTCCGCCTCTTTAAATGGAACAACCCCATTAACATATAGCCTTCTATTAGTAGCAAAACCCTTAACAACATTTTGTCTATATCTAAAGAACAAACTATATAATCCTTCTTTTGGGACATTAATATTCCATTCTAACCATTGACCTGCTTTTGACCAATTATTCCCAATCATATTTATTGAAGTTATATTTGGAAAATTAGGACTTGTTTTAGGGTTCGCAACATCTGCTGAGGCTGTAAGTGAACGCAGAGATTTTATAGCCCCTTTTTCCAACTCAATTTTTAAAGTTTCTTCATCATATACCATAGTTTTATCAAATTTAGAAATGTATTGCTGATAGCTTATCGGTTCATTTCTACAACCTATAGTTATAGACTTCAACAAAAAAGGCTCCATTATGCTATATAATCTTAATACATTAGTGCCCTTATTAAAATATAATTTTAAGTAATTATCACTTGATACATTCTTTAAAACTACAAAAGAGTTAATATACTCTCCTATTTCTATCTGTTCACCGGAAAATTCGTTGCCATTTATATCCTTTTCAAATTCTGACTTTTCATCTTTCCAAATCCTTGGCAAGAAAAAACTCTGAGCTTGAACAAATGGCACAACTCCATTTAATTCAAGAGAAAGTTCAATATCTCTTACATTTCCCTTTAGTGGCAAATAACAGAATTCAAGTTCATATAACCCCTCTGTCTTTATATCTACTTGAAAATCAATATAATCATTTTCGCCTAAAAAATTTAGATTTGTTTTATCACTTATTTCACTAATCACATTTTCAGAATTAATAACTATTTTTTCTTTTACATTCTTTGCATTAGAATAATTATCAATATATTTATCTTGATCTAAACTACTGTCTATTAGTTTTAAACCGTCTTCTAATGCTTGAACACTAATAAGATTTATACTATTAAAACTTAACTGCATTATCATTAAAACTACTAAAATAAAACATATATATTTAAATCTCATTTTGCACCCTCCATTAGAAAATAGGTACTGTCAAAAATTTTACTTTAAAAACAGCTGACAGCACCTAATTTTCG
>CAZFQD010000114.1:0-7148 GCA_964520885.1 uncultured Oscillospiraceae bacterium
TCAATATATATCATTTTAATTTTATTGTGATAACTTTTTTGCAGTAGTTTTAAAACCTCTAAATTATCGCCCTCTATGTATAAATTTTCGGTTGTGTCAAAATCCTTGCTTTCCTCTTTGCAAGGTCGGAGCGTTGCGGTTGACGGCGTTTGAGCAAGCCTTAATGCTCTCGCCTTACCATTCCAAGAAAAATTATATCGTTCATTTTCCGTTTCGCAATAATTCCCCAAAACCTGCTGTAATTTTTCAAAATCAATCTTACCCTCTGTAAACACATCAGGGAATATTTCCTTAATTTTTAGTATATTTTCTTCCAATATATCAAGTGTTTTTCCGTTAAAATTTGTTTCAAGCATAGCTTTTTCTCCTCATCATCTTCAAGTATCAAATTTATTATCAATTAAAGAGTAATTTTCAACCTCATAGTAATTAGTTAATATCGAATTGCTGTCGTTCTCTACTTTATTAACTTTTTTTAATAAAATAGAAATAGTTCCTGTTGAAATAATATTAAACGCATTTTTATAACTAATATTCATTTCTAAATCTATTTTTTCTCTTTCAAAGGCATCTTTTAAATGAGTTATATAATCATTATCATAATAATCAACTAATACTTCAAAAGAAATTATCACTTTATTTTTTTCATTATTGAAACCTAATCTTCTAAATTCTTTACTTTTGTTATAAAAATCCAAATAAAGTTTTTTTTCGATAGATAAAACAATTGTCAAACTATCAATTTTATATTCAGTAGGTCTTAAAATTCCTTTGTAGCTACAATAAATTGAAAATGAATACCAATAACATATACTACCCTTCTTATAATCATTTCTGCATAATGAAGGCGATACTTTAAACAATACGTCATTATAATAATAATAACCAATATAATACTCAATCTCACATTCAGTAATTTTATCAATAAGAGAATAGCCATTAATTATTAATTGATTTTTAATAAATCGTTTATTAACTTCATTTAACTTATTGTTCTGCCATAATGCCAATGCACCTAATCCGACAGTTCCACCAAAAGCCAAATAACCAGCAGTAAAATTAAGCCAATCAGATTTTTTTATTGGTGTTACCGCATCATCAGTTAATACCTTAAACACTAATAGCCCTATCCCAATTAAAAACAAAATAATTCCAATAATCACAATTGGTTTTAATATCTTTTTCTTCATAATTTCACCCTTAATACTTTTAATTTTCCCTTTTAACTCGTCGGTTTGCTTATTTATTTCAATTATTATATCATAATTTCTTTAACCTTATAGGCTTCTTTTCCTATAATCTCAAAACAAAATTGGAGATAATTATTAAAAATATTATATATTATTTAATTGATATTATCAAGTAATTAAAAAGAATATATAAAATCAAAACATAAACAAAGAAATAATATTATCAATAAATAAACATCGCATCGCCAAAGCTAAAAAAACGGTATTTTTCCTCAATTGCGTGAGAATATGCTTTGAAAATATTTTCTTTTCCTGCATATGCACTTACTAACATAATCAAGGTGCTTTCGGGTAAATGAAAATTTGTAATTAAAGCATCAATTATTTTAAAATCATAGGGCGGATAAATGAAAATATCAGTCCATCCTTCGTATTCTTTCGTAAAATCACTTTTATTTGCTATTGTTTCAATGGTTCTGCAACTTGTTGTTCCAACGGCTATAACCCTTTTTCCTGCATTTTTTGTTTCTCTTATAATGTTAGCAGTTTCTAACGGCATATAGTAATGTTCTGAGTGCATTAAATGTTGTGTAATGTTTTGAACCTTTACAGGTCTAAATGTTCCTAAACCAATATGTAAAGTTACAAAACCGATTTTTATGCCTTTATCTTTTATTTTTTCTAAAAGTTCATTTGTAAAATGAAACCCTGCCGTGGGTGCGGCGGCTGAACCTTTTTCCTTTGCATAAACAGTTTGATAGCGATTTTTATCATTTAATTTTTCCTTTATATATGGTGGCAAGGGCATATTGCCTACTTTATCCAAAATATTATAAAAGTTTCCCTTAAATTCAAACTCAATAATTCTGTTTCCATCGTCCACTATTTCTTTTATAGTCCCCTCTAAAACACCCTCTTCAAAGCAAATATTAGTTCCTACTGCTACTTTTCTGCCCGGGCGGACTAATACTTCCCATGAATTTTTATTTATTTGCTTTAACAAAACAACCTCGATTTTTGCATTAGTATCACATTTAAACCCATAAAGCCTTGCAGGAATAACTTTTGAATTATTTAGTATTAAGCAATCTCCCTCATTTAAATAATCAATAATATTAGTAAAAACCTCATCTTTTATTTTACCTGTGCTTTTATTTAAAATCAAAAGCCTTGATAAATCTCTTTTTTCAATAGGGTGCTGTGCTATTAATTCTTCAGGAAGTTCAAAATAAAAATCACTTTTTTTCACTTTTTTATTCTCCGTTTTTTTATTTTTATTTAAATTTACTCATTTTAATGAGATTGCCACGGGTTCCTTCGGCGGGATATGCCTCAGGACGACACTTCGGTGTCGGCTTTTCAATGACATTCTTCATTTCCTTTATCCCTTGCCCCTTATCCTTTACCCATAAAAAAACAGTTGACAATTAATAGATATCGTAATATAATAGTATAAATTAAATAAATTGATAGAGGTGCATTGTTAAAGAGTATATATCATTAGGTTGCCAAACCGTTACAGTGATATAAAAAGGTTTCAGTGCCGAAGGGAGTAAGGATTTGGCATCCGCTTGCCTGGTCATTATGGTTAATAGCCTTATGATTGTCATCTTAAAGAAGTTTAAGGTGGAGAGCTATCCTAATATTTTATATGTTGAACATATTATATTACAAGGATAGCCGGTTTTACAACCGGTTTTTATTATTTTTTTTATTTTTTTTGCATAAACTTTGATTACAGGAGGAATTTTATGAAAAAATTTAATGTTGGCATTATTGGCGGAACAGGAATGGTTGGGCAAAGATTTGCTTTGCTACTTGAAAATCACCCTTGGTTTACTGTTACTGTTATTGCCGCTAGTTCAAGGTCAGCAAACAAGACATATGCCAAAAGCATCGAAGGTCGTTGGGTTATGCCTACACCAATACCTTCAAATATGAAGGATTTAATAGTTTTAGATGCTACTGCCGATATAGATAAAATCGTTTCATTAGTTGATTTTGTTTTTTGTGCAGTTGATATGAAAAAGGATGAAATACGAGAGTTAGAAGAAAGATATGCTAAGGCTGAATGCCCTGTTATTTCTAACAATTCAGCCCATAGATACACAAAAGATGTTCCAATGATTATTCCTGAAATTAATGCAGAGCATATGAAGATTATTGATGCTCAAAGAAATAGGTTAGGCACAAAAAAAGGTTTTATTGCGGTAAAATCTAATTGCTCATTACAAAGTTATGTTCCTGCTATTCATCCTCTTATGAATTTCGGTGTTACAAAAGTATTGGCTTGCACTTATCAAGCAATTTCTGGAGCAAGCAAAACCTTTGACACAATGCCAGAAATGAACGATAATATTATACCATTTATAGGTGGAGAAGAAGAAAAATCCGAAAAAGAGCCTTTGAAGATTTGGGGAGAGATTAAAAATGGTGAAATTGTTTTAGCTAATTCCCCTTCTATTACTTCTCAATGTATAAGAGTTCCTGTTTCTGATGGGCATTTGGCGGCTGTGTTTTTGTCATTTGAAAACAAACCTTCTAAGCAAGAAATACTTAACATTTGGAAAAGTTTTAAAGGTCGCCCTCAGCAATTAAATTTACCGTCTGCTCCAAAGCAATTTTTACACTATTTTGAAGAGGAAAATAGACCTCAAACAAAACTTGACAGAAACTTAGAAAATGGTATGGCTGTTTCAATTGGGCGATTAAGAGAAGACTACCAATATGATTATAAATTTGTTTGTCTTTCTCACAATACTATAAGAGGTGCGGCAGGTGGTGCTATTTTAATGGCAGAACTGTTATGTGCCGAAAATTATATATTTTAGATTGGAGTGTATATTATGAAAAATACTATTTTTACCGGTGCAGGAGTTGCTATTGTTACTCCATTTGCAAATGGAACTATAAATTATGAAAAATTAGCTGAATTAATTGAATTTCAAATTGCAAATAAAACTGATGCAATAATTATTTGTGGAACAACAGGCGAAACATCAACCCTTACTGATGCCGAGCATAAAGAGGCTATTCGTTGGACTGTCCAACAGGTAAATAAAAGAGTGCCTGTAATTGCCGGAACTGGCAGTAATCATACTGAATATTCCTTAGAACTTTCAAAATTTGCTAAGGATGTTGGTGCTGATGCACTTTTGTTGGTTACACCTTATTATAATAAAACCTCTCAAACTGGGTTAATTAAGCATTTTACCTATATAGCTGATAAAGTTGACCTCCCTATAATTTTATACAATGTTCCAAGCAGAACAGGAATGACAATTAAACCTAATACCTATTTAGAACTTTCAAAGCATAAAAATATTGTTGCGGCTAAAGAAGCCAGTGGCGATATTTCCGCTATTATTGAAACTGTGGCATTATGCCGAGATAATTTGGATATTTACTCCGGAAATGATGACCAAATTGTTCCTATGTTATCTTTAGGTGGCAAGGGTGTTATTTCAGTCTTATCTAACATTTTACCTTTGAAAACTCATAATATTTGTTCGTTGTTTTTTGAAGGTAAAATAAAAGAAAGTCTTGATTTGCAATTAAAACTTCTTGAATTTACTAATACATTATTTATTGAAGTTAACCCCATTCCTGTTAAAACTGCACTTAATTTATTAGGTTATGATGTTGGAGAACTAAGAATGCCATTGTGTGAAATGTCCTCAAATAATTTAGAAATTTTAAAGACTTCAATGAAAAAAATCGGACTAAAAGTTTAAAATAGCGAAAGGATGAAAAAAGATATGCTAAAAATTTTATTAAGTGGCTGTTGTGGAAAAATGGGTAAAGTTGTTGCAGATATGATTAAAAACTCTAATGACAGCGAAATTGTTGCAGGAATTGATGTAGTTAAATGCGATTTTGAGTTCCCCATTTATAATTCAATAAATAATTTTAAAGAAAAAGCCGATGCAATAATCGATTTTTCTCATCCTTCCTTCTTAAGTGAAATTTTAGAATATGCAAAAACAACTAAAACTCCTTTAGTAATAGCTACTACAGGACTTAGTTCCTTACAAATCGATGAAATAAATGAAGTGGCTAAGGTTGTTCCAATATTTTTCTGTGCTAATATGTCAATAGGGGTTAATCTTTTAATTGAATTAGTAAAAAAATGTGCTAATGTTTTAGGAGATGGTTTTGATATTGAGATTATTGAAAAGCATCATAATCAAAAAATCGATTCTCCAAGTGGCACTGCTTTAATGATAGCTGATGAACTTTCAAATGAACTTCCCTATTCAACTAAATATTCGTACGATAGACATAATCAACGAAAAAAAAGACAAAATAATGAAATAGGTATTCATTCTATTCGTGGAGGCACAATAGTGGGAGAACACGAAATTATTTTCGCAGGAATAGATGAAATTGTATCAATTAAGCACAGTGCTTTATCAAAAGAAATATTTGCTGTAGGTGCAATAAAAGCGGCAAAATTTATTAAAACAAAAGAAACAGGATTATATAATATGCGATCAATGGTTAACCAGTAAAGGAGGTAATAATAATGTACTCTTTAATTAAAAATGTTACGATTGAAGATGAAATTGCTTTAATAACTCTATACAATTTAAATGCTTCTTCAAATAGCATTTATGAACTATTTAAAAACTGTGAGAAACTTTCACTTAATGTTGATATGATTTCAAAAACTGCACCTTTAGGCTCCTATGTTAATTTATCCTTTACTGTTCCTCAAGACAGTATGCCAAAAATTTTAAGCCTAACCTCAAAATACAAAGATGATAATAATGGATTTAGCACTAAGGTCAATTTAGGTAATAGCAAAATTACATTTAGTGGAGATAAACTCAAATATTCAATAGGTGTTTGTGCTACTGTTTTTTCTATTTTTGCTAAGGCTAAAGCAGATATTAAAATAATTACTACCTCTGATAATGAAATCTCCTGTTTAACTGATAGTTCAAGTATTAATCTATTATCTGAAATAATTAAAAATGAATTTGGATTTGATGTTTAAATTTATTAAATAAATAAAGGCTAAGTATAACACATACTCAGCTACAGATAAAAAACAAACGAGGTATTGGAATTCCTGATTTCCAACACCTCGTTGTTTTTGATATTATTTTGTTGAAATATATATAAATTCGTGTTAATATATCAAATGAATTAATTTATTTCAAAAAGGGGATAAAACAATGAAAAAAAGGTTTCTACCAATTATCATCATTATGGCAATTCTGGCATTACTTCTTAGCGGGTGTGCACAAACTCAATCCACAAGTTCGCAAGTTTCTTCAACAGTAATTTTACCAGCCCAAGCAACCTTAAAATTGGCAACAACAACAAGCGTATATGATAGCAAATTACTTGATTATTTAATGCCTTTCTTAAAAGATGAGCAAAACATCACATTAGATGTTTTGGCACAAGGTAGCGGACAAGCTATTCAAACTGCAAAAGATGGAAATTGTGATATATTAATTGCCCACAGTCCCGCCGCTGAACAAGAGTTTGTTGATAGCGGATATGGTGTGGACAAACTGCAATTTATGTATAACTATTTTGTTATAGTAGGTCCTATTAACGATATTGCAAATGTGCTAAGTATAACATCTGCAAAGGATGCGTTTTCAAAAATATATAATACTTTTGCTACAAATTCTAATTGTATTTTTTATTCAAGGGATGATAAATCCGGCACAGATACTAAGGAAAAAGGCATTTGGAAAAATGCTCCATTAGATGTTTCTACCTTTACAGCAGACTTTTATAAAAAAATAGGCAAAGGAATGCTTGATACTTTAATAATGGCTAATAACACAGATGGCTATACTTTAACAGATAAGGCTACTTTTTTGGCAAATAAAGAAAAACTACCTAACTTAAAAATATTACTCGAAAAAAATAGCGAGCTAAAAAATGTTTATTCCGTTACATTAGTTAGCAAGGAAAAATATCCTGATGTTAAATATG
>CAZFQD010000115.1:0-7027 GCA_964520885.1 uncultured Oscillospiraceae bacterium
CTTGTGTTTTCTCTTGCCACCTTATTTTTTTGTGCTGTTTTGCTCATTGCTATAATATTATTGTGAAAAAATTTAGTATTATTCCTACTATTAATAAACTTGACTTAAATATTTTTAATGGTATAATTATATAAGAATTACATAAAATTTAGTATTAATATTTTTTAGGGGGAGAAAAGATGGATAGTGTTTTTTATGCATATTTATGGCTAATAATATTTATTTTATTTGGCATAATTGAGTTAATTACTCCACAATTTATTACTATTTGGTTTGCTGTTGGAGCTTTGGCAATTATTCCGCTTGCTTTATTAGGAGTACCTGTTCCCATTCAAATTGTAGTTTTTATTGTGCTGTCAATTATGCTATTAGTCTTTACTCGTCCTCTTTACAAAAAGTATTTAAAAACAAGATATGTTCCCACTAATGCAGATGCTTTAATTTCCACAACTGCTATTGTAATTGAAGAAATTAATAATGATGATGCTGTTGGAATAGTTAAAGCAAGAGGGCAAATTTGGTCTGCAAGAAGTTTTGACGGAGAAATAATTGAAATTGGCGAAAAAATTGATATTATTTCTATTGAAGGGGTTAAGTTAATAGTAAAAAAACATATAAAAATTAATAATTAATAAGAAAGGAAGAGTTTTATGGAAATATTTTTACTTTGTTTAGTGGCGGTTATAATTATTGTCATTGTATCAAACATCAGAATTGTCCCACAGGCTTATGCAATTGTAGTTGAGAGGTTAGGTGCTTATCTTACTACTTGGGCAACAGGTCTTCATTTCAAGTTACCATTTCTTGATAAGACAACAAACAAAATCTCCTTAAAGGAGCAGGTTGTTGATTTTCCACCACAGCCGGTTATTACAAAGGACAATGTAACAATGCAAATTGATACTGTTGTTTATTTTCAGGTTACTGACCCTAAGTTATTTGTTTACGGTGTAGAAAGACCGTTGCAAGCCATTGAGGTGCTTACAGCAACAACATTAAGAAATATCATAGGAGATTTGGAATTAGACCAAACATTAACTTCAAGAGATACTATAAACACTAAGTTAAGAGTTATATTAGATGTGGCTACCGACCCTTGGGGCATTAAGGTTAACAGAGTTGAGTTAAAGAATATTTTGCCACCAAGAGAAATTCAAGATGCTATGGAAAAACAAATGAAGGCAGAAAGAGAAAAAAGACAACATATTCTAATAGCAGAAGGAGAAAAATGTGCTGCAATTTTAGTGGCAGAAGGGCAAAGAGAAAGTAAAATATTAATGGCCGAGGGAGATAAGCAATCAGCAATACTTAAAGCAGAAGGAGTTAAGGAACAAAAAATTCGGGAATCTGAAGGCGAAGCACAAGCAATTCTCGCAATTCAAACTGCAACTGCACAAGGTATAATGAAATTAAACGAAGCAAACCCAACTGCAAAGGTTTTAACCTTAAAGAGCTTTGAAGCTTTTGTTAAGGTGGCAGACGGTAAGGCTACAAAACTAATAATTCCTTCAGAGCTTCAGTCAATAGCAGGGCTTGCATCTTCAATAAAAGAAATGGTTTCAATTGAAGAGCCAAAGGAATAAAAAAATATAAGAATTTTGGGCAGATTTTCATCTGCCCATATTTTGTTAAAATATTTTAATATTTAAATAAAAAAACCTTTTTAAAATATATGCGTCAATTTTATTTAACTTTTCAAAATCGCTACACACTGTGTAGTGATTTGAGTTGGTCGCATTATCGTATTCTTATGAGAATTGAAAATAATGAACGAAGAGAATTTTATTTAAAAGAATGTGCCGGAAGCAATTGGAGTGTTCGTCAATTAGAGCGACAAATAAGCACTTTCTTTTTTGAACGATTATTAGCAACTAAGGAAGAAAGTAAAACTGCCGTAAAAGATGAAATTCAGACTATAGAGCCAAACTTAGAACCAAAATACATACTCAAAGACCCATATATTTTAGAATTTTTAGATTTAAAAGAAAATAAAACTTATTTTGAAAAAGACATTGAGCAGGGTTTGATTGACAATTTGCAAGAGTTTTTATTGGAACTTGGCAAAGGATTTTCCTTTGTGTCAAGGCAAAAACGAATTACAATAGATGGCGACCATTTTTACATTGATTTAGTTTTCTATAACTATATTCTTAAATGTTTTGTTTTAATTGACTTAATGAGCATTATTATTTTAATTATAGATTAAAATTTAAATTCTTACCAAAAATATAATAAGGTATAATAAAAACTATTATTCCTGCAACATAGGGGGCAATTGTATATAGTGGATAGTATATTGCCAAGCCATTTGTTGTTAGATAATAGTTTTTTTCATCAAAATATTTTTTTATACCTAATTTATAATCGTCAAAAAATGGAATTTGTCCTGATTGTTCAAGTTTAATTGCCTGTTTTTCAATTTCTTTTAAAATAACTCTTCTGTAGTCATAACCTCTTTTAAAGAGGTTGCTAAGTAAAAGTCTTTTTCCGATATTTATTTCCCAAGTGTCACTATATTTTACCGTGTTTCCGTGTGCTCCGCCTGTGTATTCATATACATCCTCATATATTGACAAAAGTGGAGGACAATTATAATTGGTTTCAAAAACACTCACCACTTGATAAGCATTAAAGGGAAAGCCCTGAGAAATTGCATATTCATATTGCTTTACTGCATCGTAGTAAAGCTTTGTTTTTGCTCTTTTATATAATTTTTGTGCTTTTTTGTCATAATAAGAATTTATTTTTATTTTTGCAATTTGGTTTGTTCTTTCAATGTTTGGGTAATTAATATCTATATTAATCATAGTCTTGCCTTTATACTTTAAAGTATCAGTTATTTGTCGCTTTATTACTAATGGTTTATTCATTTAGTATCATCCTTTCACAGTATCAGTATATGCAATATATTGCCAATAATTGCATAAAAAAAATGCGAGTAAAATTGGTATAATTAATAATATAATCTACATAATAAAGGATGTTCATAATGAAAAAGTTATTAAATTTTGGAATTTTTACGATTTTTGTTTTTTTGTTATTATTGTATAATGTAGAGTTCGAAAATAAATATGCTTACGCTTTAGAAACTTCATCAAACACTTCTAAAAGTTTACGCTTAGATATAAAAGCTGAAAAAAAAGTTAATCTAACACCATCACCAACAATAGCAGTAACACCAACTCAAACACCAACACCAACATCAACGGCAACGGCAACTGTTACACCATCACCAACATTAACGCCAACACCAACAGTAATGCCAACACCAACCACAACTCCATTTCAAATTCCAAATAAAATTAAATTAGGCTTTACAACAAAATATAATAATGATGATTTTTCTTCCTATAATTCCTTAAATGCAAACCCCGATTTAGTTAATTTAATTTCTGTTTTTACATATCAAACTGATGGGTCAGGTAATATTACTGGAACAAACGCACCCGAGCAAGTAAACTATGCAAATAACAATAATATTATTCCTTTGGCACTGGTTACAAATTCATTAGGTTCAGGCTTTAGTCAAGCAGTGGCAACTGAACTTTTATCAAGTGCAAGTAATAGGCAAACATTTATAACTAATTTAATTTTTGTTATAAAACAAAATGGTTATAAGGGAGTAAATATTGATTTTGAGGATATTCCATATATATTACGAAATAATTATACGGCATTTATTGAGCAATTAAAAACAGCACTTTCAAATGAAAACTTAATTACATCGGTTTGTGTTGCTGCAAAGTGCATTGATTATCCAACAAATGCTTGGAATGGTGCATTTGACTATTATGCAATCGGTCAAGTAGCCGATTTTGTTGTAATTATGACTTATGATGAGCATGGACCATGGTCAAATTCAGGTGCAATTGCATCATATAATTGGGTAAACAGTGTAATTAATTATGCAGTTACGGTAATTCCAAAAGAGAAAATTGTTATGGGTTTAGCAAGTTATGGCTATGAATGGTCAAGTGCAGGTAATAAAGCATATTCTCTAACACAAATTGATAATATTATTTCACAGAATAATATTACACCAATATTTGATAATGTTTCAAAATCTCCTTACTTTACATACACTACTAATGAAATATTAAAAACAGTTTGGTATGAAAATTATCAGAGTATTACATTAAAAATTAATATTGCGAGAAATTATGAAATTAAAGGAATTGCCCTTTGGCGTTTAGGACTTGAAAACAGTGCAATTATTGATGCTATTAATACATATTAGTTAAAAGGTATTGAAAAAACTCCCAAAATGAAATACTATATTAATAGTATTATTTTGGGAGTTCATTTTTTCCTAACTTTGTGCCTTAATGAAAGGAATGAATTTTTTTGAGAGCAAGAATAAAAAAGCATATTGATGAGAGAATTAAATATTGTGAAGAAATAGTTGTTTTTAATGCAGAAGCGATGTCTTCAAAATGGGCTGATGTTTTTTCAAATAATAATCCTGTTTTCGTTGAATTAGGATGCGGAAAAGGCGATTTTATTATAGAAATGGCAAAAAGAAACCCAAATGTAAATTATATTGCAATTGAAAAAAACGCAAGTGTTTTTATTTGTGCTATTGAAAAGGCATTTCCCTTAAAATTAAGTAATTTAAAATTTGTCAATAGTGAGGTTCAGTATTTAAAATATATGTTTGCAGAAAATGAAATAAATGAAATGTTCATTAATTTTTGCGACCCGTGGCCATCAAGCAAAAAGGCAAAAAGAAGATTAACTAATAGAGCATTTTTAGAAATTTATAAGAAAATATTAAAAAATGATGGCAATATTTATTTAAAAACAGATAATGAACAGCTTTTTGATTATTCATTAGATGAATTTTACCAAAGCAAATTTTCATTAAGCGATATAACATATGACCTAAATGACATCAATAAAAAAGATATAATTATGAGCGAATATGAAAGAAAATTTTCTCAATTAGGTATGCCAATATATAGTGCGGTGGCTAAAAAAATAGTGGGATGATTTAAACCAGCCCACTTATAATTTTATATTTCTATTTATTTTAGCAATTTTCTTCTTGTTTATACTATATCTTCAATATCAACAGGCATTGCTCGTTTTTTTAGTTTTGTAAGAACTGAATAGGGGATATGTTTATTTTCTCCCACAATTCCTAGTTCGTTTTTCTTATAACTACCATGAAAATCAGAACCGCCACAAATAGCCAAATCAAAAATATCGGCTATTTCTAAACATCGTTCTGTCCACTCATTGTCATATTCAAAATAATATCCTTCAATTCCGTCAAGCCCCATTTCTTTAAGGTCAGAAACTAAGGAAATAAGTTCGGATTGGTCCTGCACATCAATTTGATTTAAGTGTGCTAAAAATGCTAAGCCACCTGCTCTATGTATTAATTTAATGCTTTCTTCCGGAGTTATTTTTTTCCTTGGAACATAAGCTGGAGCACCAAAGCCCAAATATTTATTATTAGCCTCAGAAGTGTTTTTACAATAGCCTTTTTCAACAAGAAGTCGTGCAAAATGAGCCCTCGTAATCGACTTATCGTCTTGAAAAGGGAGTTCGCTAATATCAATTTTTATACCTAATTTATTTAACTGTTCAATAATAACTAAATTTCTATTTGCTCTATTTTCAGATAAATGCCCTAATATTTTTTTTAGGTTTTGGTCTTTGTGGTCAATAAACAAGCCTAAGATGTGAATTTCTTTGCCATAAAAAGCAGAAATTTCAACTCCAACTATAATCTCAATATCTAATTTAGAGGCTTCCATTAACGCTTCATCTATTCCGGCAACAGTGTCATGGTCAGTAATTGCTATTGCCTTTAAGTTTTGTTTTTTTGCAAATTGCACTAATTCAGAGGGAGTTAAGGTTCCATCCGATTTATCAGTATGCGTATGCAGGTCTATTATATCACTTTCCATATTTATCTTTCCTTTAACAGCTTATTAAGTTCATCCATAAATGTATTAATATCTTTAAATTGCCTATAAACAGAGGCAAATCTAACATATGCAACGCCATCAATTTCTTTTAACTTTTCCATTGCAAGCTCTCCAATTCTACCGGAGAAGACTTCTCTTTCAAGAGAATTACAAAGAATTTGCTCAATTTCATCAACCGCTTTTTCAATAACTGAAATGGGAACAGGGCGTTTTTCGCATGCTTTAACAAGTCCCGAAAGAAGTTTATCTCTATTAAAAGATTGACGCGTCTTATCCTTTTTAACCACAATAATAGGTATATTTTCAATCATTTCATAAGTTGTAAAACGATTAGAACAGCTAAGACACTCTCTTCTTCTTCGAATTTTCCCTCCCTCATCAGTAGGGCGACTGTCAATAACCTTGCTTTCCTCAAAACCACAAAAAGGACATCTCAAAAGAACCACCCCAATCTTTTTAATTAGGAATTAGGAATGAGGAATTAGTAATTGTTGTAATAGAGCCGTTTTATTGATTTAATTGCCAATTGTGAGTTTTAATTTCTAACTCCACACTCTGCTCTTAACTTTCAATTTTCCACTTTCCACTTTCCACTAAAATAATTATGCAACAAAATGTTTTTTTACATTTTCAGGAAGTGCTGAACTATCTCCTGATGCTGTAATCACTATAGATTTGCCTTCGTTTTCAATTAGATTATTGAGTTTAAATAAAAATTTCTCAAATTCAACTAAATCATCAGAGCAAATTTTCAAAATACTGTCTATGTAAATAGAGGTAATATCATAATCACTTGCAATAATACCGCAAATAAAGCCAAAAAATGAATTAAAATCCTTCACATCATATTCTGAAATATCAATCAATCTAACATTGTGTTTTATATCAAATTGAAGTTTCTTCCCTTTTTCTATGCAAATTACATCTCCTTGGTCAACATCTGCAGAGGTATTTACCATTTCAATTAACAACTTTGTTTTGCCAGAGCCTTTATGCCCCATAATTAATTTTAACATATTTTTCCCCTCCCATTAGTGTAGGTACTGTCAAAAATTTTACTTTAAAAACAGCTGACAGCACCTAATTTTCGC
>CAZFQD010000116.1:0-7013 GCA_964520885.1 uncultured Oscillospiraceae bacterium
TTAATAGTTTTAATAATAGAATCTAAGTTTTCAGTTGTTAATGCTAATGTCTTTTTGTTAGCCATTGAATAAACCCCCTTTATTAATATTATGATATGATTATATAATAAAGTTCGTTATTTGTCAATATAAAGTTCGTATAAATTTAAAAAAATTTTATAAATGGCTTAAATAAAGCAAAGTTCGTATAATGCCTATTAAACGAACTCAAAAAAAAAATAATAAATTTAGCTGGTATATCATAAGTAAAAGTCGCTGTTGCCAAATTATTCACCTCTCTTATTTGGTGTGTTTTATTTTGTGTTCTTGTTTAGTGTATAATGAAAAAGCACCCCATTTTTGGAGTGCTTTATGTTTAATTAATATTATTTTAAATTATTTCATCTAACATTTCGGGAATACCGACATAGTTAAGTCCATATAAATCGGCTTTTGTAGTTGCTTCAATATACTGTTTTTGATTTCAAATTAATGTTTTTTTACTATATTTTATACTATCTATATAACCTTGATTATTGTGTGGATTATCTCTACTCCAATCGGAATTTAAATAATCTGTGCAATATTTAATTGTTTCAGTTAATGATAAATAATTTTCTTTATAAATTTTTATCCAATTTAATAATTGTCTTTTTTCACTATCCGTCAATGGTATTAAAGAACTACTTGAAACAACTTGTAAAGACGAACTGCTTTCAAGTTCAGAACTTATAATATCATTACTTGAAACAATGTTTGAAATTACACTTGAATAATTTATATTAGAACTAACCTGCGATGTCTTATTTATAATTTTGCTATTTACATTACTACTAATACTAATATTATTTGAAGAAACAGAAATGATATTAGACAAAGTTCCGCTCTGATTTTCCTTGTTTGGAATATCACAAGCGGTTAGTAAGAATAATATAATTAGAATTAAAATCGCAATTAATGTTTTGTTTTTCATAGTTTCACCTTTCAATAACTTATACCACAAATATCAGCAAATGAAGTCCAATACTTTAATTCTCTTTTATTATCTCTTACAACAATTAATGCTGGATTAACCAATCTTTCATCAGCGACTTTAATTGTTTGTCCATTCTCATATTTTAACACATTTTTATTGTCTTGCACAGTCTTTAAATATATTTCAGATTTATTTAATTCATTTTTATATTTAGATATATAACTTATGATTTGATTTTTCAATAATGGCTCTATCGCTAATATATTTTTTTCTAATACCCATTCAGTATTATTAACAATATTATAATCTTTTGAGGTTTGCGTGAATATGTCCAACTGACCTTGATAACGATTGACATCGTTTTGAGCTGAATTAACTGCATTTACATTTGCTACTTGTCTCCACTTCCCGCTTTCCCATATAAGTTCGCATTTATTGTTTTCGGCATAAGTTAAATCTTTTTGTGCATCATCCAATTTATCTTCGTATAATTGCACACAATATAGTAAGTACAATCTTAAAATAGGATTTGCTTTATTAGAAGATATTTGACTAAAATTTTGTTCCGTTGGTAAAACCTTAATTTCTTCTTTTTGATTAGTGGGGGTGCTTTCAACTATTACTTTACTTTCACTTGTTGAATTAATAACAATCTCATTATTAGTTTTAGAAGTAGTTTGATTTTGAATTGAATTTTTTTTAGTATTACTAATAATTTTACTACTTGTTGCACTGCTTGTTGTATTGCTTATTATTGCCGAACTTAAAATTTGTGTATCATTTTGTTTATCACAACCACATAAAATAACTGTAATTATAAATAATATTAACAAAATATTTTTTCTCATTGTGTCAACCCCTCTATTGATTATTGTATATATTATCCAATATATCAACAAATTACATCAAAGTCAACCGTTTTATATGTATACATTTTTATTTTATGTTTTAATGCTCGTTTAAGTGTCGTAAAAATGGCATTATATCAATGTTAATAAGCAATTTTAAGGTCTAATTACCGCAATTTATTCGTTTCGGTGAATAACACAGCATTATAAGTCAAAGACATTGTTAAAACTTTAACAAATAAATATATAATTAAATCCTCACATTTAATAATTCAAAACCTGAACCAATAAATCTAAGGATTTTTTTTGAATATTTTATTTTATGTTTTTACTGAAGACTAAGAGGGAATCCCTCTTTTGTCTATATTGGTTTATTGTTCTAAAACAATATCAATCAACTCTGGCAAATCTTTTATGTATTCGGGTTCAAATATCCATTCTTCCCAAAACTTGTCCCAAATCATAACTTCGCCAATTATTTCTTTAAGTCTATAATGTTCTTCGCTAAACAATACCTTGCAAAGTTTATTTTTGGTTTTTATGTCTAAATTTTTAAAACAATTGTAATCATTAATTAAACCACTAAACAAAGCACTATTTTTGTTGATAAATTTTCTCCTTTCCTCTAAATTTAGTCTTGCTAACTCTGTTTTGTTTAATTCCTTTGGCATTTTTTTACCTCCTAATTTTTATTATTTAGATTTTGCCTAAATACATATACAGTTTATCATATCCTCTATTATAATTCTACATAAATTCTCCCGAATATTGTTGTTGCTAAGCATAATATTTTGTATATAATATACATTTATAAATAAACAACTATTATAAATATAGTGCACAATATACATATTTTTATTTTGATTGTTATTAGTGGACTATTTTTAATAATTTAGGTAGTATTATTTCTAATTAAGAAAAGCAAATTGATTATTTAAAATATATATAATAATATCCCTCTAAAACTTTTAAGAAATAGAGGGACTTTTTATTTTATAAGTTAATTATGATTTAACAAATCTTAATTAAATAAATTATTATATTTTGTGCTAATATTTATATTAATATTATACTGGAGTTTCTGCCCAATCCACCCACACATAAGGAATAGTTGTTTTTACCCAAATAGGTTTTCCGAGTGTTGTATCAAAAAATCTATAACCTATTTCTTGCCCTGTTGGTCTTTCGCCAGTTGTTCCGCTTGGTTTACGATTGGGGGAAGTTAAGTTTTTATCAATGTATGGGTTATTCAAACTACCATGAATTTTATTAACTAAAACTCTATCGTTTGGCACAAGATATGCACCCGATAAATTCTTAATTGAAACATCTGTTGGTGGTTCACCTTCGGGTTTTCCATCTGGAAAATTTACAATTGCTATATTAGTGGAAGTATCGTAACTCTTTACAGTTCCAAATATGGTTTTGTCATAAGTTAAATTATTTAAAGATTTTTTTATTAGAGTAGACACAATCTCTACCATTTTCTGTGCTTGAATAAAAGTATTATTTTCCATATCTTATATTTTCCTCTTTTCATTTTTTTATTTTTCCCTCTCAAACATTTAAAGCATAGTTTGAGTGTGGCAGATAACCGCCAATTGATTTTTAGATGTTATTAAGATAAAAGTTACCATCTAAATAAAACTGTCTTAGAATTGCTTTAAATAGTTAAGAGGGATTGTTTATGAAATTTGTATTTTGTTATAAGAAGTATTGAGTTTGTTTTATGGGGGTGCTGTCGCACCACCCCCAAACCCCCTCACGATAGTTAATTCGCTAACGCTCATTAACTAAAATATGATATACTTCTTACAAGACAAATTTTATCTTATTAATTTTAGGTATTAACATAAATGTTTACCATAAATCAATTAAGTTTTGGTTTGTTTCTTTTGCCAATTTTGCATTTTCTAATTTTATAACCGAATCTTCAATGCTTTTTCCAACTATAACCAAAGCATAATTAAATTTGTGTTCTTCATTATTAAATTTAGATTGATTATAATTAAAACCTTTTAATATATCAGTTTTACAAGATTTGAAAGTGTCAAGTATTATTTTAAAACTATAATTAGCTAATGGTTTATGATTTTTATTTGCAAAAAATCTACCTGTGGCTAATCCTCTCAATCTCAAAATCATATATTTGTTTAATTCGGAATCTTTAGAATAATTCATTATTTCTTTTTTTACAAATTGGCTTAGTTCTTCAAATGATGTATCTATCATGTTTAATCCTTTTCTGTTATAAATATATTTTTAGTTACTCCAAGTAAATTTACCATCTCAATAAATGTTGTACCTATATATTTTGTTTAAGAGATGATACTGTCAAAGCATTGGTATTACTCACTTTTAAAATGGTTTTAGGAAATTTAAGAGGCGATTTTTCCTAAAACATATATAAATAGTTTTTCATCTAACCAATTATTAAATAAATTTCTCATTCTTTGACTTGGGATATATATGTTAATTGGAAGTCCTTCTCTTATTCGAGAACGCCATATCCATTGTAACATTGAAGTAATGGATATTGCATCCACATTTACTTCTATCCCATTTTGCTTAAAATAATTTATTATAACTGTATCGGGGAAAAAATTTATAGCATAAACTAAATTATATGTATGCTTAAATTTATTAGTGGCTCTTGTATTGCAAGCAAGAAAACTTTCATCTTTATAAAATCCTTTACCACGCACCTTGAATCTATAGTCTTTAAAAGTAGTCCATAATATATTATCAGTTTTACCGTTTACTATGTTAGTATAATAATTATAGATATTCTTTTTTAATAGTTCTAATTGCTCGGGTTTTGCTTTTTTATACCAATTCTTGCACAAGGGATTGTTACCTTTATAAGGAGTTCCTATATTATTTAATCTTCCTTGATGTATATTTGTCATTTTTTTTGCATTTCTAATAAATTCCAAATCTTCTTTGTTATCCGTCATAGGAGCAATATAGTATCTATCTTTATTTTTAAACACATTGTAATACTCATAACGAATATTGTTTAACTGGAAATAATATTTTTGAAGTTGTCCTTCAAAAATATAAGTTAAAATAAATACATCTTCAAAAGCATTTAATATTTCACAGGGGAAGTTCCATATCAACATATTCTTATTTTTTCCATAAACAATTAAATTTCTATTCAAACACATAGTTTTAATAACATCAAATTTGCCCTCATAATCTAACTTGTCTTCATTCCAACAAACAAAGCCCTTGTTATCTACATAAATATTATTGTTTTTTAGTAGGAGGTCAAAATCTTTATTAGTTAAACCAGAATATTTTGATACTACTTCACATACTTCATCCATAATTAAAGTATAATTTCCTTGCTCAATTAAGTTTTTTATTTCACAATTAGCGAATTTGAATAGTGCGTGTGTTGTTGCAATATTTTCCCTACGCTTTAAAAGGCTTTTTAAATGATTAAACTTTGTCCCTCTATCGGCTTTATTTTTTTTGGGTTCTTTAAAAGATATACAATTACATTGGTTTATTACTCTGGTAATTTCATCACAATATGGTGTAATATATATGTATCTCTTTTGGCTATTATTTTTCATTTCCTGAATAGCCCATGAGGTTTTTCCTCGCCCCATTGGGGAATCTACTATTTTTAGCAAATAATTTTTTTCTCCTTTAAATTTAAACTTTTCTATTAGTACTATCAGTTCATAGATAGTAACTTTTTACAATCAAAAGCCACTACTCCTTTCAAGTGTTTAAACCCCATATTTGCGTTTTATTTAATCAATCCATTATCAATATAAAAATGGATTGTAATTTTACATTTACAAATTTATTTTATTTGTCAATACTTTTTTTGAAATAAATGCTTGACATTCATAAAATTATGTGATAATGTGTTATCACAATGAATAAATAGGTGTACGAATAATCGTATGCCTTGTTTTGTTATTTATTTTGGGTTTTTAATTGTATTATATCATACATTTTTGGGTTTGTCAAATTTTTCGGGGTTTTTGCGTTTTGGATTAGTATTAATAGCGTATATAAGACATTCTTATAATTATATAAGTATTATTTATACCTACATAAGTGTATAATTTTATATATTACCATTATAATATATTTGCAATTTGGATAAATAATTTTAAATTTCTTTATAAATTCATAAGTGGACTTGTTTTAATGCTCATTTTTAATATCTCACTATCTTGCAAACCTAACAAATATCTTTTTGTTATAGTTATATTTTCGTGTCCTAAAATTCTACTTAATGAATAAACATCTAATGAATTTATTAATTGTGCTTGAGCAAAAAAATGTCTGCAAGTATGAGGGCTACACCTAATTTCAGCTCTTATATCTCCCTCTATGCCTGCATATCTTACTATTCTTTCAACTGCTTCCTTTGTTAGTGGTCTTCCTGTTCTTGATAGAAAATAATTATTGTATTTAATATTATGGTCTTCAAAGTAAAAACTTTTAAATCTTTCATATTTAATTAAATGCTTTTGCAATATTGGAGTAATAGCAACATATCGCTCTTTTTTTCCTTTGCCTCTAACGGATATATAATTATCTCTTATATCAGAAATAAGAATATCGCACAATTCGGAACATCTAACCCCAGTATCAAAAAGCATAGCTATTATTGTTTTATTTCTTGCATTTAAGTAATTATCCCACTTATAAACCTCTAACATTCTTTTTACTTCTTCATTTGAAAAAGTATTTATTATAGTTGTTTTTTCTTTAGCCCAGTGCACTTTTTCAGTTGGATTAATTTTTATATAATCTTCCGCAAAGCAGTATTTAAAAAATGCTCTAAAACTTTTCAAAATGCTATTAATATATGTTTCCTTTCGGTCTTTTTTATACAAATAAGATATATACATTTTTATGTGTTGAGATGTTATATTATCAAGTTCTTTTATTGCCAATTGTTTGTCTATGTAGTTTAAAAATAGTTCTACATTATTTTTATATGATTTATTTGTTCTTTTTGAATACTTTCTCACCTCACATTCATAAATAAATTCTTTTAGTATTAGTTTTGCTTCCATTAAAAAAACACCTTTCATTTTGTATTTTCATACATTTAAAAGGTGCTTTTTCGTATAATCGTAATTCAAAAAAATTAATTATTACATATGGCATAGTTCGTTGGGTATGTCATCATTTGCGGAATGTATGTCATAATTAAAATTCTGCTCTAAATGACA
>CAZFQD010000117.1:0-6933 GCA_964520885.1 uncultured Oscillospiraceae bacterium
ATTTATAACTCTTTCATATAGAAATATTAAAGGCGAGGGAAAATTCCCTCGCCTTTTAATTCGTTTTTTTACTTTTGGTACCTTTCAAATTCTATAACTCTTATTTTCAGTTTATTCGATTATTAATCAAATAAATCTGAATGAGAGCCTGTTCTTACAAAAGTGATACTATTTTCACTTACATAATAGATGAGTAGCCAATCGGGTTTAATGTGGCATTCGTTAAACCCTTTGTATTTTCCTAAAAGCAAATGGTTTTTATGCTTTTCATCTAAAACTTTTGGTATAGCAAGCCTTTTCATAATTTTATCAAGTAAACTAATGTCTACTCCTCGTTTTATAACAGTTTTATAATCTTTTTTAAATTGAGTTGTAAAATTAATTTTGAGCATTATGATTTCAATTCCCTAAACATATCATCTATGTTTTCAAAGCCTTTATTAATATTTGCAATTTCTTTTGCCTCTTGCATAGCTATTAATGTTTCGTTATTGAATTGTAAAGCAGTTATCTCAAAAGGGATACCTTTTTTTAAAACAACCTGCCTTAAAAAAATGGAAACTGCTTCCGAAGTAGTTAAACCTAAATAATTTAAAATATTATCTGCTTCGGTTTTTAATTTTGGATTTATTCTAATTGTCATTGATGAAGATTTAGCCATATTTATCTCTCCTTTCGTTAACATTATAGCAGAATGTATGTGCAATGTCAATACAATATGCAATATATATTTATGCCTATAAATTAGAACAGCAAATTTTATCATTAAACAAAGTGGTATCATTAAGTAAAACGATTTCATTAAATGAGCAAAGCGAGTGATTTCATTAAGCAAAGCGATTTCATTATATAAACTCATAACTTAATAGTTAAAATGAAAAAATGAAAATGGGACATATGTCCCTTAATGAAACCGCTACGCTAAATGATATACTGCTTCGCAGTATGATATATTTTCTGCAAAAATATGATATCCGTCATTTGCTCAGCAAATTACGGATGATATAATATAAATCCCTTATACACCGCAGTGTATATCATAAAGCTTGCTTTATATCATACTCTTAGAGTATATCATAAATCCTGAAAAGGGATTTATATCATTCTTTTTTTGGCTCCTTCCAAATTCTTATATGCCCCATATCCTGCAAATACTTTAAAAGCATTAAAAGTATTGGCAAGGATAACATTCCCACAATGCCAAATAATTGTAAGCCCACATAAATGCTAATTAATGTTAAAAGCGGATTTAAGCCTAAATGTTTACCCAACATTTTAGGTTCAAGAAATTGCCTTATAAGCGAAATTGAAACACTAAGAAGTATTAGCAATATACCCTTAATTGGTTGCCCTGAAATTATTTCAAAAAGCCCCCAAGGGATAACAACAGTATTAGTGCCAATTAAGGGTAAAACATCAACTATTGCTATAAGTGAAGCCAAAAGGAAAGCATAGTTAATTCTTAAAAGAGAAAATCCAATTGCAAGTTCACAAAAGGTAATGAAAATTAATGTAAATTGAACTCTAATAAATTTTAATATAGCATCAAAAATAAAGTTTTTACTGTCAATTACAATTTCTCTTTTTGCAAAGGGAACTTGAGTCATAATAAATCGTGAGATTTTAGGAAAATCTGCCGCTATAAATGATGAGGCAACTATTGATACTGCTAAAAAAATCAAATAATTTGGAAGGTCGGTGGCTATTTTAGTTATAAAATCAGTTAAAAAGGTTGTTATGTTATTTGAAAGATGGTCAATTGAATTTTTAAATGTTAAGGATATATTATCGCCACTTGCTTTTATAGGTTCAGGCAGAGAAATAATTAAATCTTTGTAATTATTTAATAGGTTATTTATTGTATTTGTAAGATTTGAAAAAATATATGGTAAAGCAGTTATTAAGTTTTTAAGTTCATTAAATAAAATTATGGATAATTTGCACAAAGCAAAGCAAAGAATAGCCCAAAACGATAAAGCTGTTATAGTTCCTGCAACTTTGCGATTAAATTTGAATTTTTTGCAAAGAAATTTTGTAATTGGCTCAATAGTTAGAGTAATTGCAAAGCCAATAAAAAAAGGTAATAACCAAATAAATAAATAATTAAAAAAACAAAAAATTAATGCTATAATTACACCAAAGAAAATTATATCAATTATAAATTTATATTTTTTTTCAGTTTTTTCACTTTGCATTAGTTTTCATTCCTCATTCCTAACTCCTTATATATTATGCCCAAAATTTAACTTAAATTCGCACAAAAAAGCACCTCATAAAAAATGAAGTGCTTTTAGTTTTTAGAAGATAGTTGTTAATCGTTATATGCCCAAATCAAATTTATTATGAATTGCTTTAACTGCTAAATCAGCATCTTTTGTTTCAATTAAAACTGAAATTTTAATTTCACTTGTTGAAATCATTTGAATATTAATTCCTGCTTCATATAAAGCTTCGAACATTGTGGAAGCAACACCAGAATTAGTAGCCATACCAGCACCAACAATTGAAACCTTAGAAACATTATCATCATAAACAAAATCTTTTGCACCAATTATTGCATTATGATTTTTTAATGTATCAATAGCCTCTTGCATATTACTACTTGAAACAGTAAATGAAATATCTTTAGTATTATTTCTGCCAATTGACTGTAAAATAACATCTACATTAATATTTTTTTGAGATAATGATGAAAAAATCTTAAAAGCAATACCCGGAACATCGGGTACACCTAAAATTGCAATTCTTGCAACATCATTGTCCTTAGCGACTCCACGAACTAACATTTTTTCCATAGTAGATTCCTCCTTAACTTTGGTTCCGCATACCTTATTAAAACTGGATAAGACTTCTAAATTTACATTATATTTTTTTGCAAGTTCAACTGAACGATTGTGAAGCACTTGAGCTCCAAGAGAGGCTAATTCAAGCATTTCATCATATGAAATATCTTCAAGTTTCTTTGCATTTTTAATTTTGCGAGGGTCAGCAGTATAAATGCCATCAACATCAGTGTAAATTTGGCACAAATCAGCTTTAAGTGTAATAGCCAATGCAACCGCAGTAGTATCAGAACCACCGCGTCCAAAAGTAGTAATATCGTCATACTTATTAATTCCTTGAAAGCCTGCGACAATTACAATGTTCTTTTTATCAAGTTCTTTTAACAATCGTTCATTACCTATATTTTTTATTCTTGCATTTGAGTAGATTGAATTTGTTTTCATTTCAATTTGCCAGCCTGTAAGAGATACAACAGGAAAACCTAACTTTTCAATAGCCATTGCAAGTAAAGACATAGATATTTGCTCACCGGTTGATAAAAGGACATCCATTTCTCTTTTTGAAGGAGATGGGTTAATTTCTTTTGATTTTTCAATTAAATCATCGGTTGTATCGCCTTGAGCCGAAACTACAACAACAACTGAATTTCCTGCTTTGTAAGTATCTGTTACAATATTTGCAACATTTTGTAATCGCTCTGTATTGGCAACTGAGGAGCCGCCGAATTTTTGCACTATAAGGCTCATTTTTTATCCTCCTTGGTTCATAAATGTTATCAGCAATTGACCTTACTGTTCAACTCTTATTACTGAAATAATATTTTTAATATGTTGTTTAAGTTTTAACTTTTCAATTAAATCTAATAATTTTTCTTCTTTGTCAATTGGTGTTATAAAGGCATATTCAGAAGTTCCAATAGTTGAAATTAATTCTACATTTGCAAATAGATTTTTAATATTTTTAATTGCCTTTGTAGCATTGTTTGTTTTAATTCTTATCATAAAGCTTGTTTGTTGTTTATCTTTGCTTTGAATAAAATCATTATTTTCTACATCATTCCATAAAAGTCTTTTTTGAGGTCCAAAATTCTTTGCACAGTCAATAATATCAGCTATCATAGCACTTGCAGTAGGTAACTTTCCAGCACCTCTGCCGTAAAAGACCACATCGCCAATAGCATCACCTTTAATTAATATACCATTAAAAACATCTTCAACATTAGCAAGTGGATGTTCTAAAGGTATTACAAAAGGAGCAACAATAATTGAAATATTACCATCTTCTAATTTTTTTACTTTTCCAAGAAGTTTAATAGTGCTATTGAAATTAGCCGCTGTTTTTATATCGTCAATAGTTATATTTGAAATGCCTTGTGTATAAACTGAATTTGGATAAATATGCCTACCAAAAGCCAAAGAGCCTAAAATACAAATCTTCCTACAACTATCATTACCTTCAATATCGTCAGTTGGATCTTTTTCTGCATACCCTAATTCTTGTGCTTTTAATAAAGTTTCATTAAAATTCATACCTTGTTTGCTCATCTTAGTTAAAATATAGTTTGTTGTTCCATTTAATATGCCAACAATTTCAAATATCTCATTAGCCGCAAGACATTGATGAAGTGGACGAATAATAGGTATTCCTCCTCCAACACTTGCCTCAAATAAAAAGGTTACATTATTTTTAATAGCAATTTCTAAAAGTTGTGCTCCTTTTTGTGCAACCAATTCTTTATTTGAGGTAACAAAACACTTGCCTTTTTCCATTGAGGCTTTTGCAAAATTAAATGCAGGATTAATTCCTCCCATAGCCTCAACAACTATTTTCACCTCATTATCATTTAATATGATATTAAAGTCTTTAACTATTTTACCGGCAACAATCTCATCATCAAAATCACGAATATCAAGAATATATTTAATGTCAATTTCTTGTGAAGCTTTTTTAGCAATTGATTGTTTATTTTTTTGTAAAATCTCAACGACACCAGAGCCGACTGTTCCATAACCTAAAATTGCAATTTTCATATCTTTTACCCCTTTAATAATTAGGTCTTACTGAATAACTCACTTGTGAGTTATTCAGTAAGGTCTAATTACCAGATATTATATCTACATTTAATACTCCGTTTGTTTTTGATAGTTCTAATAATAAAGT
The DNA here is from genome assembly GCA_964520885.1 of uncultured Oscillospiraceae bacterium. GTDB lineage: Bacteria > Bacillota > Clostridia > Oscillospirales > SIG519 > CAZFQD01. Next base: position 4,945 of record CAZFQD010000117.1, read on the forward strand.
GTCAATGTCATTAATTAAACCGTTAGTTTGAGCAGAAATTGTAATGGGAGCCTGCGAATTTACAGGAATATTTTGATTAATTGTTAAAACATTAGCACCTTGAGAGGCCAAAACGCTAAGAAAGGAACTAAGCACTCCGGGAAGGTCATTTAACAAAGCGTAGATAGTTATAATACTATTTTCATCTTGTTGGTAATAAGGACGAATAAAGTCCTTGTATTTATAGAAAACGCTTCTTGAAATACCTGCTTTTTTTGAAGCCTCTGTAGCAGTTTTAGAAAGACCAGTCTTCAATAGCTTATTTGCATAAACAACCTTTGAAAAAACATTTGGTAAAATAGTTCCATCAACTAAATAATATTTGTGAATAGACTGCATATCGTCCACCCCTTAAAAACAAATGTATTTGCATTATGAACAATATTAGCATATTTTTTATAAATTTGCAATAGGGTAATTTTTTTTTTAAAAGAAATTGTTTTTGCTTAACATAAATACTTATATACACTTGATTTTTTATTATTTATGATTATAATATTATTAGAAGGTTTGGTGAAAATAAGTGCGTATTATTTCAGGAACTAAAAGGTCAACCGCTCTCTGTTCGCCAGAAGGAGAAGAAATAAGACCAACAATTGATAGAGTTAAAGAGGGAATATTTAGTGCCATTCAATTTGAATTGCAAAACAAAAGAGTTTTAGACCTTTTTTGTGGCACAGGTCAGTTAGCTCTTGAAGCACTAAGCAGGGGAGCAGATTATGCAATAATGTGCGACCAAAGTCCTAAAGCTTGTGCACTTATTAAAAAAAACATTGAAAAAACTCTATTTAATAATCAATGCGAATTATATAATCTTGATTACAAAGTGGCTTTATCAAAAATTAAACAAGATAGTATTGATATAGTTTTTTTAGACCCTTCATATAAAACTAATTTGCTAAGCGATGCTTTAAATATTTTGTGTAATGGAAACATATTAAGCCAAAAAGCAATTATTATTTGCGAAGCAGAAAAAGGCGAGAATTTTTTTGAAGAAATAGGTGCTTTTAAGATTAGAAAGAAATATAAATATGGCAAGGTAGAAGTTGTTATTTACCAAAGAAAGGACCAATTATGAAGATTGCAATATGCCCCGGTAGTTTTGACCCTGTAACAAATGGTCATATAGATATTATTGAAAGAGCCTCAAAAATGGCGGATAAATTAATTGTAGCAGTATTGGAAAACTCATCAAAGCAACCTTCTTTTTCCACAAATGAAAGAGTAGAACTTTTAAAAAAATCGACGACATATTTAAAAAATATAGAAATAGTATCCTTTTCAGGACTATTAATTGATTTTGCTAAGAAAAACAATGCAAGATTAATAGTAAAAGGTTTAAGAGCTGTTTCTGATTTTGAATATGAATTTCAAATGTCGTTAATTAATAAAGAATTATCGCCAGATATTGAAACTGTGTTTTTAACTTCTGCGGCAAAATATATGTTTTTAAGTTCAAGTGTAATTAAAGAAGTTGCAAAAAACAAAGGAGACATTTCAGCATTTGTTCCAAAAAAAATATTAAAAGATGTTGTTGAAAGATTGAGCAAATAAAATGTAGAATGAATAATAAAATTGAAAACAAAAAAAATATTTAGCATATATTAAAGTGCAAATTTTGCAATTTTTAATGTGAAAGGAAAGAAAACTATTATGGTACCATTTGAAGAAATTATTGATGAATTACAGGAAATGTTAGATGAAGCGTGGAACCTTCCAATGACTGGGGGAAAATGCGTTTTAGACGGTGAAAAAGTTAGAGAAAATTTAGAAGGTTTGCGATTAAATTTCCCCGGTGAAATTAAAAGAGCAAAGAGTGTGCTTGATGAGAGAGAAAGAATTATTTTAAAAGCAAAATCGGACGCTATCCAAATGATAAAAAACGCTGAGCAAAGAGCCGAAATAATACTTAATGAACAAGCTATTATGCGTGAGGCAAGGGATAAAGCA
>CAZFQD010000118.1:0-6854 GCA_964520885.1 uncultured Oscillospiraceae bacterium
TGGCTGTCAAGGGTTTGTTTCAGAAGTTTTCATAAAAGTTTTTACACTATCTTTAATATCTTTTACTAAAAATTTGTTAGCATTTCTCTTTCTTCACCTTTATAAAGTTTTACAAAAACACTTTCTTTGTTTGGTAAATATAATGTAAATTTAGTATCATAATTTCCCTTTAAGCATATCGTACATTCATTTTTTTTCTTATTCCAATCTATTTTCACATTTACTCCACAACGTGTATTAAGCCAACCAATGTTGCCCTTTCCCCATTTTTTTGGCAATGCAGGGAGTATATCTATTCTCTTTGTATCCGAATATAATAGCATTTCCTGTATAGCTGATGCCCAACCAATATTTGCATCTATTTGGAAAGGAGCTATTGGATATTCTAAGCCTATTCCCATTGCTCTCCAATCATTATGCAATGTAAAAAAGTTTTCAAGGACTGTAGATTTTGAAATGAGTTCAAGACATTTTAACGCATTTTCTGCATCACCTGTCCTTGCCAATAAATTTGCATTTTGTACAAGTGACCAACTAGATTGATGTTCTAACCCAATCGTCAATCTACGAATACCACCAATTCTATAAGCATCAAGTGTTTTATTATCACTTCTAGAGAGCTCAAGTCCAGGAAAGACTGGATAAAGATGTGACTGATGACGATGAAAATCTCTATCCGGATAATCCTTATGTAACCATTCTCTTGGAGCACCAAACTCATTATATTCATATTCTGGTGCACCATTTAAAAATTTAATCCACTTTTCTATTTCATCTTCTGAACATCCAACCTGCTTACCTAATTCAATTAAATGCGCAAAGACTTCTTTTATAATTGCTACATCCATAGTTGCATTTATTGAGGTTTGAACAGGATCCTCTGGTTCTGCACCACCACGATAGCTAATTGTATGATTTTCAGGTGAAACAGAAGGACAAACAATCCATTTATCTTCATTCCATACGAGAAAATCCTCATAGAATAGTGAGACCTCAAGCAAAAATGGTAATGCTCTGTTTTTTAAAAATTTTTCATCCTTTGTATAAAGCCAATATTCATAATATAATTGACCAATCCATCCAGCACCTGCTGTCCAATTAGTAATATGAGGAACAACATTAACATGCTTAATTGCCCCTGGAGCTGTAACTGCCGGTAAATATATACCCCTACAACCAAACATTTTTTTTGCGTTTTCTCGCATATCATCCATACATTTCTCATAATAATCAAAAACTGGAAGCATTAATTCTGTTAAATTTCCAGACAATACATGCCAATAAATCATTTCAAGATTTATATTCGCCATATTAAAAGCCCAATAAGCTTTGTATTCACCGCTCCATAAACCAGTAAGATTACATGGGTTACCCCCAACACCAGTACCACAAATGAAGAGATATCTTCCTAATGCCCACATTCGTTCTACCATCTCATTTGGCATACCCTCTCCATAAGATGCATCAAGCAAAGTGCGGTTTGTATCTTTCTGAGAATATACTAAATCTTCAAGATGAAATTGACACCTGTTATAAAGTTCCTGATGCTTAGCAATATGTTTAGTTAATAGTGAGTTGTAATTTGGTTTAATAGTGCTAATATATTCCTTTAATAGTTTAAACTGTGAATTGCTATCCCCATCTGTAAACATACGACAAATTATTAATGTTTTTTCACCTTTAATAACTCTTGCTACAACACCATGTTCTTTGTTATCTACTTCAGCTTTAAAGAATATCCATTCTCCTTCTTTATATGTTACAGGATTTTCAGAAAACTTTATGCCTGCCTGTTGAACAACATCACTTTTGTGAATTGTGATGTTAACTTCTACATTCTTATCAGTTTCAACAACAATGACATCATCAGCACGGGAAACAAAAACTTTTCTGCAAATCTCTTTTCCATCATCACAATAATGAACAATTCCTTCTGCTGTTGACATATTAAGTTCTCTATTGTACCTTGAAAAGCCACTAACAGGTGTTAAAGATAAGTGTAAATCTGCAGCTGGAAAAGGAACAGGTGCTGAAGGATTATAACCTTTGCTTAAAAGTTCATCAGATAACATTCTATCAGCTTCAAACATTCTTCCCTCTAAAATTAGTTTTCTCATTTTTGGCAAAATATAAGAGACATCTGGCATATCGGCTTGTTTCCCCTCGCGCCACAAAAATGTATGCGTGAGAAGAATTCTTTCATTTGCAGCAGCACCGTACATTAGGGCACCATGTCTTCCATTACCGAGGGGTGTTCCCTCTCTCCAAGTATCGTTCCACCATGACGCTGGTCTTGAAATCTTCATTTTATATTGCATATAAGCCTCCAAATTAATTGTATTTATCATCCTACGATTCCACTTTTTTCAATGCTTTCAACAAAATATCGTTGTGTAAATGTATAAAGAATAATGAGTGGAATCATATGCAAAATCATTGCACTATTGTTATACATCATTGTAGTAATTGCATTAAAAGGATCTCTATCAAAATTATTTATTCTTTGCCCAATTGATACTATTGATATTGACATTATATTCATAGATGGTGTTAAAAAAGCTGTGTAAAAATAGTCATTCCAAATCCAAACAAATGAGAAAAGAAAAATAGTAACAATCATTGGCACTGCACCCGGCAACATAATTCTTATAAATGTTTTAAATGTTCCACAACCATCTATATATGCAGCTTCTTCTAAAACGACAGGCATATTCTTAAAATATTGTCTTAAAATAAATATAAATAGTCCATTTTTTATCCCTAAAGAGGTTAATGACATCATAACTAACGGCCAGTAAGTATTAAGTAGAGAAATCCCATTTTCCCTTGGAACAATTGTAAAAAATGAAACAAAACTGAAATATTTAAATTGCAGATATAAAGGCATTAAAATCGTCTGTGCTGGTACAATCATTGTTAAAATTACAGCAACAAATAATATTCCTCTACCTTTAAATTTAAATCTTGCCAAACCATAAGCGACTAATGCACAAGACGCTGTCTGCAAAATGCCGTTAAGGGTTGTAAATGAAAGTGAATTAATTAATGTTTTAAAATAATCAACGAATTCTATTACTCTTTGATAATTGAAAAATGTAATTTTTTTTGGAATTAGAAATACAGAGGGATCATAAATATCTACGTATGATTTAATTGATGTTGAAAATTTTATAATAATGGGATAGATAATAATAAATGAAAGTCCTGTAATTAAAACAGTTCGAAAAATCATCCATATTAATTTAGTTGCTTTATTTAATAAAATTTTCCTCTTATATAAGACCATTTTTTCATCACCTCCTAATCATTTTCATAATAAATAAATTTGTTAAGAATAACTGTTACTACTACAAGTATCAAGATGATTAGCAAAAGATATACCCAACTCATAGCTGCACTTAATCCAAAATCGGAATTGGTAAATGTTACTCTATATATACTATTAATTACCTGATTAGACAAACCACTTAAAGAATCAATAATCGTATAAACAGCATTAACAAGAATAAGAGGACTAATCATTGGTAATGTAATTTTCCAAAAATTATCCCATCCACTTGCACCCTCAATACTGGATGCTTCAAAGATAGAAGGAGATATTGTTTGTAAACCAGCTAAAAAAATTAGAATCTGAACACCCGATGATACTGTTATATAATAAATCTGATTGATTGAGGAATTTATAAAATCATAAATAAAGCCGGAGTTAATACTAAGATTTTTTAAAATTGCACCTGTTAAGTCAAGTGCATCAACTGATGAATTGGCACCACCTCCGCTAATTGCCTGAGATGCTGTTACTCCAATAACATCATTTTGCAGATAAAATATAACACCCGAGGTTACAATTACCGGCAAGAAAAACATTACTCTTGCAAGAGTTCTTCCTTTAAATTTTTGATTTAATATTGTTGCAATAAAAAAGCTATAAATTATGATAGATGGAAAAGTAAATATCATATTTTTAAGGCTATCTGTAATACTCTTAACAAACACAGGATCAACAAATAATGCAACATTATAATTTTTAAACCCCACTGCTTCCAATACCAAGCCAATATTTGAAATTGAAACATTGCTAAAACTAAAAAAGATTGACCGCACAAGAGGAGTTAAGAAAAAAAATATTAATCCAATTATGAATGGCAAGGTAAATAAATATCCTGAAATAGCTCTTCTTTTTGCAAGTGTTAAACTGCTTATTTTATAGCTTTTCATTTTTTACCTCCAATTAAAGCAAAATTTGATGCAGAAATATTTATACCATTATAGACAACGTCATAGTCATTATAATTTACATAAACAACTACACCATTTTCGTATTTTGTTTCAAATACTTTGCTTAGTACTTCATTGTGAGATATAATACTACAGTTTTGAACTTGAGAATTGACAGAATTAATTTTATTATAGCTATTAACAGCCTGCTCCATCCACGGTAGATAGTAAACGCTGTTTAAATTATAATTAGTGCTTTTTATTATTGAGTTATCAACATATGTCCACTCAAAATTTGGTGCCGCTCCTGTTTCAATGGCTTTAAGCTCGCTATTTTTATAATCGCTTGAGTAGTTAAGTGGTGTTGTGGAATACGGTATATAACCACTTAGCACAATTTGATAAAATGGAACAGATTTGTCTGTAATATAATAGTTACTTGATTGCATAGGAGCATTAATTATTGAAGTTGTATATTTCAAAATGTAAGCATTTGCACTATTAGATAAAATCTTATTACCACTATTAACTATTTTTGCACATTGGTTAGAAATGTTTTCCTTCGCTTTATCTCTTAAAGTAATATTGTTTTTATTAAAATCAGATGAAAGCTCTGTTCCCATTTCGCCAATTGATAAGCCGTTTATTTTTAGATTATTATAATCCTTCAAATAGCTTGTTACATATTTATTAATTGATGCTGGAGATACAATATATCTTCTTGACTCATTTATGCTTTTGTTAGTTGATAAATTATAATCATATTTAAATGCAAAAGAATCCGATAAAAATCTTGAACCGTCAGTATATGTATTAAAAGCATCAAAAAGTCCGTCATTGGAAACATAGATAAAATTAGCATTTGGAAAGAAATTTATGTTATTTGCTTTTGTAAATTTAACTAAATCATTAAATTTACTTTGCCCTCCAAGTTCATCTATTAATTTAACATTAGAATTTACAGTGTTATTTATACCATTATTATCCCAATATTTGTACTGAACTTGAATATTTGATACACCTTTTTCTTTAAGCTGGGAAAGAATTTTTGCAACTTCATCATATTTTGTTAGCCCAATTTTACTTGTTACTGGCAAACCCAAAAACGAAGTATTGTAATCCACCGCACCAAGCAGGCTCAAATTAAAATTAATATTGTCTTTTTTATCCACCTTATTTAATTGGTTTTTGTTAATAAGATAATCTTTATAAGCAAGTGCCATTCCAGAGTAGCTGGCATTGTTGCCGTTCAAAAAGCCATAAATTACCTTATAATCCCCTTGATAAGGTTTGCTCTGATAAGCATTCATTTGTTTGCTTGTATCAATTGCTGTATTTACGTTATCAAATTCAAGAGTTTTTAATGTCCCATACGCTACATTATAAGAATTTGATTTTTGAGATATATCTGCATTAATTGTTGATAATGCTTCGCCTTTATCAATTATTGCATAAAAAGCACTATCATTTTTCTTAATACCAAATACAGGTATAAAACAATTGCTGCTTGAAAAAGGTCTTGTTAAATATTCAAAATCATTATCTCTGCCATAAACGCTTATGCTAAAAGAATTAAATTGAGTTTTTTGATTATTAAGATTGATAATTGCTCCCGAACCATCTGGCACAAATATATATCCATTGTCATTGAGTTCAGCACAGCCGAAAAATTTTAGCAACGATAACTCAGTTAGCTTTACAGTATCATTTTGAGTAATAATATGCTCCGTAGGAACTTTTGCTGAAAAATATTTACCTTCAAGAGTATAGTCAATAGGTATAGAGAAGGATATTGGTTTAGGTTTTAAAGGTACCATATTATCAAGATTATCCTTTTGTAAATCTTCTAAAGTATATGAAGAGCTACTAAAGCAGTCAGCAATTTTTTCCAAAATAAAATCTGAAAAATTATTTGTCAATACATAAGCATCGTAATTTTTTAGACTAGGGTATTGTTTTAAAAGATTTTCTTTTATAATATTATCAATTCCTACAATTGTTTGGAACTGATATTTACCTTTAATATAAGACTTTTGTTCTGAAGTCATTTTTGAGACAAATTTAGCCATTCTTGACTTTTCAATAATCTTTGGTGCTAATATTTGTTTCTCCTTTTTTCCAATATCAAAAGTAATCCTTACGCCACCATTAATTTTTGCAATATCAAATTGAGAAAGGCTAATACTATCTGTGAAATTTTCCATTGTGAAAGAATTATCCGATTTATCATAGTATTTAATTTGTAATTGAGAGCGAAGCAAATCTTTTTCACTATCTGATGCTATTTTATCATCATTAATATTTTGTGGATTTGAAAACCACATTTGCCCCGAAGTTTTATCCATAACCGAAATTTCTGCTGTTGTAGCATTTATATATAAAATGAGGTTGTCATTTTCTTCGATTTTTACAAAGCCTTTTTCTGCTTTTAAATTATCTCCAAAATTATCTTTGGTTACAAAATTATCAATATTAGAATTATTAATAGTCATTTTACTATTACAGCTTGATAAATTAATTAACAAAATTACTATAATTAAAGAATAAATAATTTTTTTCATTAATGCTCCCCCCCATCATAAAAGGTACTGTCAAAAATTTTACTTTAAAAACAGCTGACAGCACCTAATTTTCGC
>CAZFQD010000119.1:0-6623 GCA_964520885.1 uncultured Oscillospiraceae bacterium
CTTCAAGAAAAAACAAATTCCCTACTAATAAAAAACGGTCAATGTAAATTTATGGAAGCTTAGCTTTATGACATTGGACGTCAGATAGCGTGATAAAGCAATCTATAAAGCAAACAAAGCAGGTCCTACAAATAAAATTCCTGCATCTGAAGTGTTAGGACTGTTTGGACTATTTTCAGTAATAACATAATTGCTAAAACTATTGGCTACAAATTCTGCAAAACCATTGTTAACAGTTACCGTTACATTTTCAATGCTTCCATCAGCTTTAATATGAATAAGTTTAATTGGTTTTCCCACATATTCGGCAGGTATCGGCAATGAAATATTAACCGTTCCGTTTGGCTGAACCTTTTGATTATCAACTAAAAACGAAATATCATATACTGCTATAATCTTTCCGTTTACTTCAATTGCAGTCTTTTGTGTTCCTGTTATAATAGTTGTATTCTCTTTAACTACATTAAGAACTACATTACTATCAAATACTCCGGTATTATATTCTGCTTTCACATTAGTCACACTATCAGTTTTGGTAATAACCGGAATTGGTGTCGGCGTTGGAGTTGGTGTAGCCGTTGGTGTTGCAGTTGGTGTCGGTGAACTTGAATTGAAATTTCAAATGCAACGAAATAAAATATTTAATCTCTTGTTTGAGCGAAAAATCCCAGTGCATTTGCGGAGAAACTTCTGAAAATATCTGAGCATTTCCGCATCCCCAAAGTTGATTAGTAGGAGCATTATAATGCAAATTATCCTCTTTTTCAAGAGCATTTGTATATCCATATTCAAATCATTAATGCTTTTCCATTTTGTAATTCTTTCTGCATTAGCTGAGCCTTTTGCAAATTCGACTTTTTGCTTAGCCAATTGCCTTAGAATGTTAATATCATTTTTACTTGTGTGCATATTCTCTCTTGATAATATAGTTAGTGTCTATATCATACGCTCCTTTCAAGTTTTCTTTTCTTATTTGTAGTTCGTTTTCAAGTAGAATTTTAAAAACATTTCATAATCTTTTTATTTTAATCTGTTAGTGCTACCTCTTCTACACCTATACACTCTAACAAGCTTATATCAAAATTAACCTTATCCTTAAATGCATTAATGATTGCTTTTAAAAATAAATTGTCATTTGTATTCAACCCGATATCCCCAAATAACAGTTCAATATTATTTGTGGCTTTCAGCAAATCGTTTTCGCCATATTGCACACAATAAAATTTAGGCTCATTAAACTCTAATCCTAATTCATAAAAATAAAATGTATTGTTTGAAAAAATATTTGTGTTAGGCAAAACTCTGTTTTCTTTCCAAAAATTTTTTAATTCCGGATAATGTTTGAAATGCGGTTGTGCATCAAAATCATTATTCTCAAATTCTTTTTTCCAATTTTCCATTAATCCTTGTACTCTATTCGCACCCCATCCATTTAACCAAAAGCTCATAAAATACGGTTTGGGACAGTCAATAAAAAGATTATTCCTTGTAATAATATAAGAGCCGCCATTGTTAAAAATGGTTGTACTGTACTCAGTGTTAGATGAACCGATTTTGTAGAAAATATTTTCCTCTATTGTAATCCCCATCGTGCACCAATCCGGATAAATAGCCCCCATTTTTTTATATTCGCCGTCATTACCGATGTGGTGGAAATAGTTGCGTCGAATGATGGTCCCTCTTCTACATCCACTATGGTCCGCATTATAAATTGCTCCCATATCTCTAAAGTAACTAATAGAATTAAAAAATTCATTATACTCAAATAAATGATCATTGCCACTGAAAGTAATAGCCATATGAGGATTGTTAAAAATTACATTTCTCGTGATAATATGATTTACCCCCCGTACTACAACAGCCGGATGATAACTGCAATACCTATTACCGTTATTATGTATTGTGCAATTCTTTACAATATTACTCCCACCAGTAAGATCTTTCCTATCGCCCCCCGAAAGTATAATACCACTTCCGCCGACATTACTTATTGTGCAGTTTTCTATAGCACAATAATTTCCACCCATAACTATTCCATTACCTGCAATATTTGATATATTGCAATTTTTAATAACAACTCCGCTACAACCCGAAGCAATAATTGCACTATCTCTTGAAATATTAATATTTAAACCATCTATTATTATGTTTTCAGCACCACTAATGTCAAAGAGTGGGGTTTCAAGAGATGTTAGCTCAATATTTTCTATATTATCCCAATGTGTTGGTGGAATAAAGTATAATATTTGGTTATCTCTATCAATGAAGTATTCTCCGGGCAAACTTAATTCACAGAATAAGTTTTCAAAATAAAAACGGTTTTGTAGTAGTGGAACGCCATGTTTATGTTCAGTTATTTTTTGAATACCACTTATTTCACCGTAAGCTATCATCATATTATTGCTTTTTATATCAAAATGAGCTACCTTGTTATGTGTATGCTCCCAATCAAAACCCAAGATTCCGTCAATCCATATATCGGATTCGTTTCCCCATAATTTTGGTCTGTCAAAATCGTATTTAACTATACCTCCTCTATTTAGAAACTCATCACTATTTAAAGTTGGTCCTTCATCTATAACATCACAAAATTGAACCGTGCTTTCTTTCGGCCATTTAGAAAGTGTTTGACGCTTACCGTTTATGTATAATTCTGCTTGAGCAATTGTATCTTCTAAGTTAAAACCGTAACGAGTAAGATTACCTAAATTTTTAATATCATACTTTTTCAAATCAATAGATAGTACCCTATCAGACATTGATTTATCAATTAGTCTTTCCGCTATATTATTTGATATTTTTTCTATGTCATTAATATTTAATTCAATACAGCCTGTAAATACCGTTTCCTCATAAGATTCGGATCTAATAATTATAGGCTTTTCTTTAGAAGCCTTTATTGAAAATGTTTGTGTTTCTTTTATTAGATAATTCCCAGGCAAAAACACAATTTCTCCACCCTCATTGATAAGCTGTTGAGCCTTACTTAATGAAGCTAAAGGGCTCGATTTGTTTCCTTCATTATTGTCGTTGCCATTTGGCGAAATATATACAATAGACATTTTTATTACCCCCTTATATATATAAGTTTCATTATCCTTTCTTTGAAAACTAATAAATAACTCAATATTTGCTAACTGACCCCGATTTCAAGCAAAGGCTATGATAAATTTCTTGGGTCAATTTTTATGTATAGTTTGTTATCAAATTCTATCGTAGCTTGTGCGATCAAGTCCTCAATAAGCAGATTATACTTATCATCAGCCATTTGATTTTTAATACTTTCCTTCGCATCCTCAAATGTCCTATAATTATTGGCAGATATTTTGCGAACTTTACCTATACTTAATATGTCAAAATCATTTAAAACTTCAGTGGTTTGACCAACCTTTAACTTTCTGATTGCTACAGATAATTTTGGAGTTTTAATACTTTCAGTTCTCATTGTATCTTTATCAAACTTATTTATTTCATATTTTAGTTTTCCTTCAAGAATTTGATTATAATATGATACAACTGTATTTATATCCGCACCCTGTTTAAGCTTAGAACAGATTTCAGACATAGTATTATTTATCAATTCTTTGTCTTTTTCTGAAGATTTGTATTCTATTGAAATATAATCAAATTCATAATCGTCAGGAAGTTTATATGATTCTTTGTTTTTATCATAGAATTCTTTTATATCTTCTTCTTTAATTAAATAGGTTTCCTCGAGCTTTTTCTTTAAATCGCTCACCATGTTGTTATACAATAATCTATAGTATTCGGAAATACTGTATTGCTTTTTCCCATATATAACCTTTTTTTCTTTTACTGCACTTTCTCTACGATTATTCTCATTTTTTAGTTCACTTAAGAAATCAGAATAACTATTAGCAACAAAAACTCCTTCGGCTTTTGCCTTTATTTGCTGAACCTTTATCTTTACTAATTCTTCAGTAGTCAATTTTTTTAGCATATCTAATGGAATTTCTCCATTAACACTACTACTCCAAAAATCTTTATTATCATCAACATCATATTTCTGTTTAAAATAACTCGTTACCTCGGATACCTTTGATTCCATAATAAGTTTATACTCATCAATAATAACCGATTCATTATTAACTTTTAATATTATTTTATCGCTTATATTTTCTTTTGCAAAAATCTGCAAAATAATAATTAAGCTAAATATTAGGACAGAAATGAAAAAAAATAAGTAAATAAACTTTTTATTTATATGCTTTGTAATCTTCAATAAACTCCATCCTTTTTTTATAGAATAAGGGGTTGGGATTTACCAACCCCTCAACTATAGTAATTATAAAAATTTTATGTAGCAATTAAATCCAATTTTTATTAAACTATCTTTATGAATTACTAAGAACCAGCTGTAATTCCTACCAAACCTATTTGAGTATCCCAATAGTAGCCTGTTGTGCTTGATAGTTCAATTTTAATGTATTTAGTGCCAGCAGGTAAAGCTGCTGTTGGTTGATAATTTCTACCATGCCAACCGGTCCCGGATACCCAAGTTGTAACAGTTGCAGTATTAAGAGTGTAAGTTGAATTATTAGGCGAAGTATATATCTTTATCTTGCTTGTGTCCGCAGAAGCATCGGCAGTATAAATAATAATATAATAATTCACTATTTCATTTGCATCATAATACTTTATATACTTTGTTGCAAGAGTAGTTCTACGTGCTCTTGAAGCATCTCCATCATAACGTGATACATTTGCTGTATCAAGTGTCCAACTTGTAGATTTTGAATAAATATTATCCCAATTGTTTAAAGGATCCCACATCTTTGTTCCGCCACTAAGAGATTCCGTAGCTCCTATATCAGTTGTGCCTGTCTTTGTAGTATTCCCCCAATAATCATATCCACCATCACTAGTAATATCTGTGCCTGCATCAATACATGGAGAATTTGAATTTAACATAAATCCTTCAACATCTTCGTTTAATCTTCCATCGGGACCCGGTGAGGCTGCCGGATCTACAAAATCTGGGTCAGATATTACCCTATGAGTATCGGTTGGTGGAGTCATCCCACCATAATAACTGTTATAATCATAAGTAAAATTATCTTCAAATGTGCTACTGGAATTAGCATAAAATATATTATTATTCAATACTGCACCCGAATTATCTTGGTTATAATATATTTCTATTGTTCCATCAGGATTATATACCGTATTATTGTATACATGAACTAATGGATCGTTTATTCTAATGCTCCCTTGATGGTCAAACAAACTGATATTATATCTAACCTTTATGGTAACTAAATTTGCATTTGTTTGCTCACACGCAAGAAAAAATCCGCCTTCATTATCATGGCTATAGTTGTATTGCCAAATTTGTGTTCCATATAAGTCCAAATCTGCATCAAATGCTTGACCATCGTATCCTGTATTAGGTCTTACGGTTCTCATTGCTTCATTATATTGAAATATTGAACTACCGCTACCTGTGTTAAAAATTGCACCTATTGCATTAAGATCAGCCCTGTCACCATTTACCCCTGCTCCATCACAAATATTGCTTTCTACAAGAGTATCTGCGACTACTGCATTCAACCAAATAGCATCACAACCAGTGTCAGTTATAGAATTATTAAGAACAGAAATAATATTTGCCCCTGCTCCGGGTGATAAGAATATCCCGCCTCCATAAACATCATGTATATTGTTGTCCTCAATAATAATAGCTGCAAAAACACCTGATATTTCACCATCGTCATAACCATCCATCTGAATTGCAGCACTATACCACTTATCAGTTCCCCACTCTGATACTCCATCTACATCTGTTACTTCACAATTTCTTATTGTAACATAATATGTTCCACTTGGTGAATAAAGTAAAATCCCGTTTCTTTTTGCTTGTGAAACTGCAGAATTAGTAACTTTTAGGTTCTCAATAATATAAAAGCAAGCATTTACAAGTTTTATTGCGGCTTGTGCTCCATTTCCATTAATAACTGGCAAATTACCAGTTGAATATTTGCCGAATGTTATATATTGTCCATAATCACCGCTACCGGAAGGTTCTAGAGTACCCGTCCATGAACATCCACATTTAAATAGTATTTGATCACCTGGTTCAAATGTCTGGGCGTTGACTTTTGTTAACGATTGCCATGGTGTTTCTGTACTTGTTCCGTTATTATCATCATCACCGGATACTGAGTCTACATAATATATAGTATCCTCAGCAAAAGCAACAAAAGTATAAGTAGTGGAAAATAAAGAAACAACTAAGATGATAGAAATTATAAAACACCATGTTGATTTTAATAATTTTTTCATGATTTTATTACCTCCATTAATTTTTTGTTATTTTTTGACTAAATAATACTATTTCGCATTAGAAAAAGCAGAAAAAGCTTTTTCTAATCACAGTAAATGCTGTGCAGTGCTAAACACACTGGCTCATAGCATTGAACTATATTATTGTGCCTTTGGCACTGTGCCACTTTTAGTGGCACATAGAAAACATTTTCTATGTTTTCTATAAATAATTAGTATAAGAAAAATATTTGCTATTTTAACAGTACAAATTTGTCAACAACCAATCCCCCTTTCTTAAATAAATTCCTAATTCACCTCCTATAAATATACTTTGATAT
>CAZFQD010000120.1:0-6591 GCA_964520885.1 uncultured Oscillospiraceae bacterium
AATAAAAAACGGTCAATGTAAATTTATGGGAGCTTAGCTTTATGACATTGGTCTGACGGAGGTTTGACAATCTGCAAAAATTAGGGAAAATGGGAAATAATAAAAAACGGGGCTGTAACATTAGTGAAGTCGTTCGTAATTATACACAATTAATCGTAGGGGTCGCTGCCTTCAGCGACCCAAAAATTAAGATAATATTTATTTTTTTCGGGAGGATGAGGGCATCCTCCCCTACATTTTTGTGCATTTTTTTTCAAACAAGGACTAATGTTACAGCCCCGTACGATTTATTTAACGGTAATTATTCATTCAACTGTTTTCTTTTGCTCAACACTTCCACAAGCAATTTCTCTTGATATTGTGCTTTTATCTCTACATAAAAGCCTTGATATTTCAGCCTGTGAAATGCCTTCATTTATTAATCGTTGCATTTGATTTTTCAATCGGCCGGTGAATAAATTTTTGTAAAAAACATAAAATAGTTATTGACATATGTTCATAATGTGGTATAATATATTCAAAAGGGCATATGCCCGAAACAAAAGGAGGTAATTTTTATGCCAAGAAGAGATGGAACGGGGCCTATTGGAAGAGGTGCAATGACAGGAAGAGGTTTAGGTTTTTGTAATATTGCAAATGGAGTTGCTAATATTTATAGGTTAGGACTTGGTTTGGGTAATGGGTTTAGAAGAAATGTTTCTGCTACACCAAGGGTACAAAAAGATTTGCTTTTAGATGAAAAAAAAATTCTTGAAGACCAACTAAATAATATTGCTAAGCAATTAGAAAATCAATAATCTTTGCAAAAATAACAGTAGGAAACTACTGTTATTTTTGTTACAAAAAGAGGTGCTAAAATGAAGGTTGGATTATTAAGATGTATGCAGACAGAGGATATGTGTTGTGCTACAACAGATTTTATGGTGATAAGAGAAAAGAAATGTGCGTTTGAGGGTGTAGAAGGTGAAATTGAAATAATTGGAATTAATACCTGTGGGGGATGTCCGGGGAAAAAGGCAGTAACCCGAGCTTTAGAAATGGTTAAAAGAGGTGCAGACACCATTGCATTAGGTTCATGCATAACAAAAGGTAATCCCATTGGATTTAAATGTCCACATTCACAATTAATAAAAGAAGCAATTACAAAAAAGTTAGGGAATGATATAACGATTTTAGATTATACACATTAAAAACATTTAGTAAATATCCTGATACTTCTGTTTAAAGAAACGAGATGAATTTGTTTGCCAAGACCAAAAAAATGGAGAAAAGTGTGTTGTTTGCCTCAAAATAATCTTTACGGACCTCTTAATACAAGCAATATTGAAGTGGATATTATAACTATGAGTATCGAAGAGTATGAGTCAATTAGATTAATTGACTTACAGGGGTTTGTGCAGGAAAAGGCTGCCGAACAAATGAATATTGCACGAACTACTGTTCAACGCATTTATAATGAGGCAAGGAAAAAAATATCACAATCATTGGTAAACGGAAAAACTCTAAAAATAGAAGGCGGAGATTATAAACTTTGTGATGGTTTGGAAAAGTACTGTGATAGTGTTGGCTGTGCAAGACACAGATTAGGTAATCAAAAAGACAAGAGGTGAGCGATTATTTATTCTGAAAAAGTATTAGAACATTTTATGTGTCCCCAAAATGCTTATAGTATGACGGATGCAGATGCTGAGGGGAGTTTTGGAGACCCATTATGTGGGGATTATATAACTGTTTATATTAAAGTGAAAAATAATATCATTGATAAAATAAGTTATCTTATTTTCGGATGCAGTGCATCTATTGCTACATCAAGTATGACATCGGTATTAGCAAAAGGAAAAACATTATATGAGGCAATGCTCCTTACTGAAAATGATATAGTTGAAGCACTTGACGGTTTGCCGGAAAGCAAACTACATTGCTCCATTCTTGCAATAAGTGCTTTGCGTAATGCAATAACAAATTACAAAAACAAAAAAAATGAAAGCGAGGATAAAAAAAGATGAAAATAGCAATACCGGTAGAGGATAAATCTATTAATTCTAAAGTGTGTATTTCATTTGGACGCACACCTTATTTTCTTATTTATGATACAGATTCAAAGGAAAATGTGTTTTTAGTCAATAGTGCAGCAGCAAGCCAAGGTGGTGCTGGCATAAAGGCGGCACAAGCAATTGCGGATGAGGGTGTTTTAGCATTAATAACTCCACACTGTGGTGAAAATGCGGTAAATGTATTAAAATCAGCAAATATTAAGTTGTATAAGACGATGAATGATGTAATTCAAGATAATATTGACACTTTTATTAACGGAAAGTTAGCTTTGCTTAATGATGTTCATCCGGGATTTCATAATAGAGACTCAAATAAATGAAAATTGCAGTGCTTAGTGTTAAGCAAAGTATTTATAAGAAAACCATAAATATGCTGAATTAAAGGGGAATTTATGATTATAAAAACCTTAGTTGAAAACACATCAATATCTGATGCTTACAAATGCGAACATGGTCTTAGTTTATACATTGAGACCAAAAATCACAAGCTTTTATTTGACTTAGGGCAAAGTGATTTATTTATAGAAAATTCTAAGAAATTGAATATAAACTTAACGGCGGTTGATACGGTGGTAATCTCTCATGGGCATTATGACCATGGCGGAGGGCTTAGAGCATTTTTAAGCATAAACAGCAAGGCAAAAGTTTATATTCATAAAAGAGCATTTGACAAGCATTATTCGTTGCGTGCAAAGGATGCTTTTGCATATATCGGGCTTGATCAAGAACTTAGAAACAATGAGCGATTAATTTTAACTTCAGAGCATTTGAAAATAGATGATGAATTAGAGTTAATTTCAAATATTATAGGTAATGAATTGACTTCCGTCTCAAATAAATCCTTATTCAAGGAAGATGGGAATACTATGATAGAGGATTCATTTGACCACGAGCAAAGCTTAATTATTACGGAAGCCGAAAATGTGATTTTAATTGCGGGCTGTGCACATAAAGGAATAGTAAATATTGTACGCCATGCAACAAGTCTGAAAGAAAAATCTATGGATTTTGTAATTGGTGGTTTTCATTTATATAATTCAAGCAGAAAAATCTCAGAGACACCGGAACTGATAAACAAGATAGCAACTTGTCTTGATAAAACAGGTTCAAAGTATTATACTTGCCATTGTACTGGACTTGAGGCTTATTCAACATTAAAAGTAATTATGAATAAAAGTATTCAGTATTTGGCTACCGGCAGTATAATTCATATATAAACTTAAATACAAAGGAGAAGTAAAAATGAGCGAAAATTGCGACAAAAAATGTGACGAATGTAGTGAGGAATGCAATGAGAAAGAAAAAGCAAAGACCGATTTTTTAGAAAAGCCTCACAAGAATAGCAAAATTAAGAAAGTAATAGCAGTAATAAGCGGTAAAGGTGGAGTTGGGAAATCTCTTGTTACTTCTATACTTGCAGTATTAATGAATAGAAATGGATATAAAACAGCTGTACTTGATGCAGATGTTACCGGACCTTCAATTCCAAAAATGTTTGGTTTAAAGCAAAAAGCTATTGGAAGTGAAAAAGGATTACTTCCTGTTAAAAGCAAAATGGGTATAGATATTATGTCGGTTAATTTGCTTTTAGAAAATGATACTGACCCGGTTATTTGGAGAGGTCCCATCATCGCTAATACTGTAAAGCAGTTTTGGACTGATGTTATTTGGGGGGATATAGATTTTATGTTTATTGATATGCCACCCGGAACAGGAGATGTTCCCTTAACGGTATTTCAATCAATAGCTGTAGATGGGATTATTGTTGTAACTTCACCGCAAGAGTTAGTATCAATGATAGTATCAAAAGCGGTCAAAATGGCAAAAATAATGAATATACCAATACTTGGGATAGTTGAAAATATGTGCTATGTAAAATGTCCGGATTGTAATAAAGAAATAAAGATTTTTGGCGATAGCAACATTGATGAAATAGCTAAAAAGCACGGGATTGAAGAGCTTGTTAAATTACCTATTGAACTAAATTTATCAACTTTATGTGATAAAGGGATGATTGAACTCTTTAAAGCTGATTGGCTTGATAAAATAGTGATAATGCTTGAAAATTCATTGCAAGAGGTGTGAGATATTGAGTAGAAATAGACAACGCGCAATGGAACTATTTAAACAAGGTTATAATTGTTCTCAAGCAGTATTAGCAACATTTAGTGATGAGATAGGTATAGATTTTGAAACAGCACTTAAAATATCATCTTCCTTTGGAGGTGGTATGGGCAGATTAAGAGAGGTTTGCGGGGCAGTAAGTGGTATGTTTATGGTAGTCGGAATGAAATTTGGGTTTACCAATCCAAAGGATAAATTATCTAAATCAGAACACTATAAACTTATTCAACAGCTTGCAAATAACTTTAAAGAAAAAAATCATTCTATAATTTGTAGAGAATTATTAGGATTAAATACAAAAGGCGAAAGTTACATACCAGAGGCAAGAACGCAGGAGTATTATAAAAAACGCCCCTGTATTCAGTTAGTTGGTGACGCAGTAGATATAATAGAAGAATTTATTTCAAAAGAAAAAGCAAAATAAGGTTTAATTTTTAAAAACTAATACAGAAAATTAACTGAAGAGAGAGTAGCTTTATGCAAACAAAAACAACTTTAACAGTAAGATATGCTGAAACTGACCAAATGGGCATTGTTCATCACTCAAACTATGCAGTATGGTTTGAAATTGGAAGAACTGATTTTTTAAAAAGTGTTGGTGTTTCCAATACAAATATTGAGGCTAAAGGTGTTTTGCTACCTTTATATGAAATGAATTGTAAGTTTAAAACTCCTGCAAAATATGAAGATGATATTTTGGTAATAACTACTTTGAAAAGTATTTCCTATTTTAGAATAAGTTTTTCATATCAACTAATAAATGCTTTAAATAATGTAACCATTGCAACAGGGGAAACAATGCATGCATGGACTGATAAAAAATTAAAGCCTATTAATGCACAAAAAGCAATCCCAGATATCTATTCAATATTAAGTAAGTCAAACAATAAAAACAAAAAAGGAGAATGATTACTATGAAAATTGCAGTTGCAAGCGAAGGTATAATGGTTACACAGCATTTTGGTCATTGTGAGAATTTTAATATTTTTGAGGTGGAAAATAATCAAATTGTAAAAGCTCAGTCTATTTCTAACCCCGGACATAAGCCCGGATTTTTACCGAATTATTTATTTGAGATAGGTGTCAATGTTATAATTTCCGGTGGTATGGGCGGTGGTGCCGTTGAGATTTTTAATGAAAAAGGTATTGAGGTTATTACCGGTGCTTCGGGAAGTGCTGAAGTGTCAGTAAATAACTATTTACAGGGCAAACTTGAATCCACTGGTTCTATTTGTCATGAGCATAATCTTTAAAATTAATGCACAAAAAAAATGCTATATATGAAGAATACTTAAAAAGTAAAATTATATACAGCACTATCTATTATGATAATATTCATTTATTTTGTTACGATAAAAGCACTTGGAATATATCTCCCGGTTTTTGAGGTACAAGGGAAATTTACAGTTTCATTTTCATACATCATAATTGAAGAGGAACCACCGTCCAAATTTGCTGCATTAAAGGCACCGTATTTAATGAATATATCTTGAACATCCTTTACAGTTGCACCAAAACTTGATAACTGCCTTCCATCAATAACCAATAATAAAATAGCTCCATCTTTTGTCTGCCCTATTGCTGTTCTTGGAGCAATTCCCCAACCACCATTACCATTTATTATTGTTGGTATTCCATTAATAATTAATAAAGGAGCAAAGGAAACGGCATCTCTAATGTTGCTTTTTAGTATTTCCTTCATAGTGTAAAAGCCCAAAATCAATTTATTATCTTCATTTAGCCCCACTAAACTAATATTACTGCTATTATCAGAATATATAATTTTTTTGTTTGACATAATTAAACCAGAAGGCACTCCGCCTTTGGTATGACCATTAGTGTCCATAAAACCACTGCCATTTATTCCTGCAATGGCATTATTTTCACTAAGAATATCCTTGATTTTTTGCCCTTGCTCTCCTAAATTTTTGCATGGCACTAATTTTACTCTTTTAGGGTCATATATTTTCATTAAATATGCTCTAAAATTATTAGTGCTAACATCAATTAGTTCAATTTTATCGCTACCGTCATATTTTATTATAGTTAAATCAGCATTAGTTCTTTCTTTTGGAGCAACATAACTATGCTTTTGTAATATTTCATTAATAGTTTTTGCATCATATATAGAAGTAGCCAACCATTGGTGCTCAAGAGTTGTCATAGCACTTGTTATCCAAGTTTCTCTAATAAATTCATAAGGTCCATAAAACACAATGGCAAGGACAATTAATACTATAATAAAAATAGTTGTTGCTTTGAATATTAAATTATTTCTTTTATTCTTTAAAATCATAGTTCTCTCCGCAAAAATAAGTTATAATATATTTATATAATAAATTTCTATTATTGTCAATGTGGTAAGTTGTAAAATAAAATGACCAAGAAATAAAAAAATATGTCCCAGAGTGAA
>CAZFQD010000121.1:0-6497 GCA_964520885.1 uncultured Oscillospiraceae bacterium
ACTTTTCTGCTATTTTGTTTGAATAGTCAATATAAAGCTCGTTGTTAGAGCAGCAATGGCGTCTCCAACCGTGTGTCATTGGCTTTAAGTCGCTTTTTAATTTTAGCATTTTGGGGTATTTTTTTGTAAGCCACACAGGAGGAGTTGCAGATGGGGTGCAAAGAATAACCGAAATACCATTATGCCAAAAAATATCTATTGCATTGTCAAGCCATTCAAAGCAATATTCGCCTTCGGCTGGCTCTAATACACTCCACGAAAATTCAGCTAAACGAACAACATTCATATTTGCTTTTTTCATTAAAGCAATATCTTGATTAATTGCATTTGGCTTCACTGCCTCTGGGTAATATGCACTTCCATAAAAAAGAAAATCGTTCAATTCTTTTTCCTCCCAAGTAGTTTTTTGCAATTTTATGTTATATTATCTTTATAAATTCTTCAATAGTTTTTTGTGTTGAAAATGAATTTAGTTAGAAATATGTTACGCAATTTTGAAAAGTAAGTGTTTTTCGTTACTCATTGAAAATGATTTTAGTGTAAGATGTAGTTGTGAATATAAATAAATTATGATATAATTTTATGGAGGTGTTTATGAATAAAAGAGAAAATATGTTACAGGCTTTAAGACGACAAAATCCTCAATGTGTGCCACATGCACTGACATTTTGTAGCTCTCAACTAAATGAATTAATAAAAAGAACAGGCAACGAAGACCCCTTTGTTTATTTTGATTTGGCATATAGATATATTGATCTAAATCCAACAAGGCTAAAAGGGCAATATGATAAGTATTTTGATAATCTTCAAGAATTATCTTACATTGATGAGTGGGGTGTTGGCTGGAAGCACTCAACAATTGCACATTTAAGTGGAATGAGCCACCCGATGAAGGGTTTTACCACAGTAGAGGAAATTGAAAAATTTCCACTACCTGATTTGTTAGAGGACTATCGGTGGGAAGGCTTTAAGGAAAAAGTAGATGCAGTTAAGGCACAGGGGCTTTGTGCAGTTTACTTTGCTGTTCAGGTTTTTGAGCCAACATGGTATTTGCGTGGTATGGAAGAACTATTGATGGATATGTATGATGAGGACGAGAAGGCTTTTGTTTGTCTTGAAAGAGTAACGAAAATTCAAGAGAAATTTTGCGAAAAATTGGCAAATGCCGGAATTGATATTATCGTATATGGTGACGATGTTGGCACGCAAAATAGCCTTTTGATGTCAAAAGATATTTGGGAGAAATATTGCAAGCCCACAATGCAAAGGTGTATTAAGGCGGCTAAGGATAAAAAAGAGGATTTGTTGGCATTTTATCATTCTGATGGTTGGATTTTACCCATAATTGAAGATTTAATTGAGATAGGAGTAGATATTTTAAATCCTGTTCAACCAGAGTGTATGGACCCAAAAGAGATAAAAAAACTTTATGGTGACCGCCTGTCCTTTTGGGGAACAATTGGTACACAAACAACACTTCCATTTGGCACACCAATGGAAGTGGAAGAAAAAGTGAAAGATATGATTAATACCGTGGGGAAAAACGGCGGATTGGTTATTGCCCCAACGCATATTGTTGAGCCGGAGGTTCCTTGGGATAATATTGAAGCATTTTATGAAGCGGTTAAGAAGTATAGAGATTATTAAGAAAAATTATTATTCCAAAAAGATGTTATCCACTGCTTCATCGTGAAAAATGGCACTGTCTCTGCGATAATAAACTGGTGAAATGCCAACAATTTGCTTAAATGTTCTGTTGAAATGTTGGCGATTATTAAAGCCGACATTGATGGCAATATCCACAATAGATAACGAAGAGTTTTTAAGCAGGATTCTTGATTTATTTATTCGTTCAGAATTTATAAAATTTACGATTGTAGTATTTAAATGTTGCTTGAATAGCTTTCCAAGATATGAAGGGTTAATTTTCGTTATTTCGCTAAGTATATCTAAATTCAATTCTTCCTCCAAATGCTCTCTGATATAGGCACAAGCACGACGAACATACACAATACCGGTGTTTATTTGATGGTCCGTTGTGTTGCAATGAGAAATACACAGTAAAAGGCTTGAAATAATGCAGTCAAACAAAAAATCAGTTTCATTTTCGTTCACTAAATGCTTATTGTTTAGTAATTTGTGCAAAACTTCAATCAAAGGCTTAACCGTTCCATTATCCGATCTCATTATATATGTTTCACATTTGTCAACAATTCTCTTAAAACTATCTGAAAATTCGCATAATTGCTTAATGGATATATCGTCTTTGTGATGGTTTGTTCCCTCAAACTCAACATTTAGAGCGTGAACATTAGTGGAGTTTGGGATTAGTTTATGAGGTAACAAACTATTAAACAAGATAAATTCTCCAGCTTTTAAAATAATTACATTTTCTGAGTTGTCAACAATATTATAAAAACTAACAGCACATTTCCCTTGAGCAATATAAATAAGCTCATAGCCCGAATGGCTATGGTAATTCATCACTAACTTATCAATTATTTCTGAATAATAAAAATTAATTTTTAAAAAGCCTTTATTATTAATTAATGTTTTTAATAGATTAGATGGATTTTGCATTTGTTTCACCACACCCTCACTTTTATGTTGTTATTTTATCAAAGAATATATCTATTTGTCAAATATTTTTTAAAGGAGTTTTTTTTTGAAAAAGTTTGTCACCATCATTACAATTTTATTTTTGGCAATTCAATCATCTTATGCGATTTCAAACGATTATAAACTAAAAGAAAAATATCCAACATATGAACTAAAAGCAAACATAGGAGATTTTGCAAAGCAAAAAACCTATGAGGATTTTTTGATAGAAAATAGCGAATTGCTTAGTTTGAGTTTTGATAGTTTCACAGTTTTTGCAAAAGATTATAGTGGCTTTAATGGGAAAAAGCCAATTTTAAATAATAATGAGGTAATGCTAAACGAAAACACTTCTAAATTGGAGTGGACAATTGTTTCACCAAACGACAGCCTCTTTGAAGCAAACATATTTTATCACTATTTAAATAAAAATATTCCTTCAAATGGAATTGATATAAAGATTAATGGTGAAAACCAATATGAAGAGTTATCCAATATCTCACTAATGCGTGAATTTGTTGGGGAAAACAAAAAAAGCTATAATGAATACGGGGATGAAATACGCCCGGGATTAATTCAGATGGATAATATATTGAAAACAAAATTACGGGATAGCAAAGGCTATATAAGTCAACCTTTACTTTTAAAACTAAACAAGGGAGAAAATAAAATCTCTTTTAATTGGATTTTGGGCGAAATTGCTTTTTCAAAGATTGAATTTTTGCCTAAAACGAATACTATTCCCTATGAAAAATATAAACAATTATATAATAATCTTGAAAACACAGGCACCATTTCTTTTCAAGCTGAGGATTATAACTATATAAAAAGCATATCAGATTCTGCTATTTCACTTTCAAGTAATAATGACCCATCGGTAATCCCTATTAGTGTAAAAAACCGCATTTTTAATACGATTGGTGGATATACATATAGAAAAGCAAATCAAAAAATTGAATATAAATTTAGCATACCCAAAAGTGGACTTTATAAAATTGCGTTTAGGGTATTGCAAAATCATAATATTGGCTTGTCCTCTTACCGAAGAATTGAAATAGATGGAGATGTTCCATTTGAGGAATTATCAGCCTATGCCTTTCCTTTTAATAGAAGCTGGAAAAATGAAATTTTAAAAGACAATGAGCAAAATGAGTTTTTAATTTACTTTGAAAAAGGGGAACATATATTAGGCTTAACAGCAGTTCTCGGAAAGCAAGCCGTAGCCAAGCAAAAAATGGAGGACGGATACTCTGCTATTTCGAATATTCAAAGAAAGATTAGGCTTATAACAGGCACCTTTCCTGATATCAATTACGATTATGAGTTGAATGTTAAAATACCTGAATTTAATGAAATGTTTGATAAGGCAATAGGAATTTTGGAGCAAACCTATATAGAACTAAAAAATGCAAATAAAGAAAACACAACAATTTCAAATAATGTAATGCTTACAAAAAACATACTTTTGGATATGAAAAATAAGCCGGATTATATTATTCAAAAATTAGTTGATTTAGAAAGTAGTTTAATTGCATTTAGTGAGAATATAAGCATTTTAGAGGAACAGCCACTATTATTAGATGAAATAATACTTTTTGGGAAAGATGAAAAAATTACCGAAAAGTCTGTGGGCATTTTTGATAACTTAAAGTTTATTTTAACGAGCTTTTTGAATAGCTTTTTCAAAAAGGAAGAAAAGGGACAATCTGCGAATAAGCAGTTAAATGTTTGGCTTTCAAGAGGGAAAGAGTGGGGAGAAATTCTCACGGAATTGACGGAAGCCGATTTTAGCAAAAAATTCAACACGAAGGTTAAACTCAATATTTTGCCATCCGGAATACTTAGCAGTTTAGGAGTAAATCCATTACTTTTAGCTATCAATGCAGGAACTGCACCAGATGTGGTATTAAGCCTTCCTATTGATGTTCCCGGTGATTATGCAATAAGAAATGCAATTTACCCACTTAGTGGCTTTAAGGACTTTGAGGAAACAAAGGGTAGATTTTTGCAATCGTCTTTAAAACCATTTACATATAATGGCAAGGTTTATGCATTGCCGGAAACAATAGGCTTTAAGGCGATATTTTATCGTAAGGACATCTTAGATGAACTAAATTTATCTGTTCCAAACTTATGGGATGATATATATAATATCACTATTCCAACCCTATATCAGAACAATATGCAAATGTATATTCCACCTGCTTTTGATATGTTTTTATATCAAAATAAGGGTAAATATTATCAAGATGACGGCAAAACCTCTGCCTTAGATAGCAAAGAGGCTTTTATGGCTTTTGAAAGCTTAACAAATATTTATAAAGGCTTAGGGGTTCCTGTTTCTTTAAACTTTTATAATCGTTTTAGAACAGGAGAAGCACCTATCGGCATAGAAGGATTTAATCTGTATATGCAGTTAGTCGCTTCAGCCCCGGAAATCAAAGGGAAATGGGAAATTGCCCCTATACCCGGCACTAAAAACGAAGACGGCACAGTGAGCAGAGCAACAGCCGGAGCAGTTGGCGAAGCGGATGTGATTCTTTCAACTGCGAAGGATAAGGAAATTTCTTGGGAGTTTTTAAAATGGTGGTCAAGCAGAGAGATTCAAGGAAAATTTGCAGTAGCTGTTGAGGGTAGGATTGGAACTACTGCAAGATGGAATTCTGCAAATATTGAAGCATATTTGGAGCTTCCTTGGCGACCTAACGAAAGAAAGGTTATGCGTGAGATGATGCCTTTTTATACAGACCCTGAAATTGTAATTGGTGGTTATTACACAGGCAGACATATAAATAATGCCTTTTTAAGGGTTTTAACTGAAAATCAAAACTCCAGAGATAGCCTTGAAGAGGCAGTTCTAATAATTAATGCCGAGATGAGAAGAAAACGCGAAGTGATGAAGGTGGAATAAATAATGGCACAAACATCAAAAATTGATTTTAGTTCTAAGTTCAATCAAGGCTTCAAAAAATATGGAATGGGAACACTTTTCATCTTACCATTTCTAATATTTTTTGTAGTTTATACGCTTTTGCCCGTCGTCATTTCCGTTGGACTTAGCTTTACAAATTATGATATGCTTCAAATACCGCAGTTCATTGGTATTACGAATTACAGGCAGTTGTTTTTAGAGGATGAGCTTTTTTTACTTGCACTAAAAAACACATTGATTTTTGCAGTTATCTGTGGACCAACAGGCTTTTTAGCATCATTTTTTATGGCTTGGATTATCAACAAGTTAAAGCACAAGAGCATATTTTCGCTTGCCTTTTATGCTCCATCCATTACAAGTGGCATAGCAATGAGTGTGGTTTGGCTCTGGATTTTTTCGCCGGACCGCTATGGATTTATAAATAATATTTTAATTCAGTATGGTTTTATAACAAGCCCAATTCTATGGAGCCAAAATAAGGCTACTATTATGCCTGTCATTATTATTATTCAGATTTGGATGAGTATGGGAACAGGTTTTTTGGTTTTCTTAGCGGGATTACAAAATTTGCAGTCGGAATTATCCGAGGCAGGAAAGATTGATGGTGTTAAAAACGGATTTCAGGATTTGTTATATATCGTGTTGCCGCAACTCAAGCCTCAACTACTCTTTGGAGCAATCAGCTCAATAGTCGCCGCATTTTCAGTTTTTGAAATTGCCGTTGGTTTCGCAGGCTTTCCAAGCCCCAATGATTCCGCTCACACAGTGGTAGGACATTTATATGATTACGCTTTTAAAAGGTTTGAGATGGGTTATGCATCGGCAGTTTCCGTTGTACTATTTTTTATAACCTTTGCTCTTGGCAGATATTTTATGAGGGTTTTATCCTCAAAGGGTGAATAAGTTTTTGAATGGGATAGTGTAAAAACTTTTATGAAAACTTCTGAAACAAACCCTTGACAGCCAA
>CAZFQD010000122.1:0-1790 GCA_964520885.1 uncultured Oscillospiraceae bacterium
ACCCTCTTTTTTAACAATCATGAACTGTTCTCTCAAGAACTTCAAGTTGAAGCGATGGTGTTAACCTAACAAAAAAATCACTATATCCCCCAATTCTTACAACTATATCTTCATAAAGTTTAGGATTATCTCTTGCTTTTAATAACATTTCTCTATCTACAGAATTTATTTGCATTTCAAATCCACCCCTTTCCATAAATGTCTTTATAAGTGCCATCGTTTTTTGAAGTGAATTTTCATTAAACATTTTTTTATTAAGTTTTATATTTACAGCTATTCCACCAATAAACGGATAATGTTCCCATTTAGTGCTTGATAATATTGATGCTGTAGGGCCTTTCATATCTCTGCCCTGTGCAGGTCCAGAACCATCACCAAGTGGGAAACCATCAGTTCTTCCGTCTGGAGTTGCCATTGTTTTAAACCCAAATTCATCATGTATTCTCCAACAAAATAAGCTCGGAATAATTGCTCCGTTTCTGTATGTTTCATATTTCTTACATTCATCGATTATCCACTTTGTAATTTCTCCAACTAAATTATCAACGTCATCATTGTCGTTTCCATATTTTTCGATACTGTTTAAAAAATATTGTCTTATATTTTCATATCCTTCATAATTCTTTTCTAAAACCTCTGCGAGTTTAGCAAATGTCATCTTTTTATCTTCAATAATATATCTTTTTATTACATATAAAGAATCAACTACATTTGCAACTCCTACAAATGAGGGCATTATCCAATTATACCTTGCTCCACCCGTTTCAATATCTTTGCCGTTTTCTATACAATCATTAACGAAACAAGATAAAAACGGATCTCCCCCATGCTTTGTTCTTTCTATCTGCATTCTATTTTGTTCTAATATACTATCTTTAATAACTTCTGAAAGCTCTATATAAAAAACTTCTTTCAATTCATCAAAAGTTTTATATTCTAATATTTTACTGTCAGATTTTTTTATACCCATCGAATCTAAAAGTACCTGTGCTAAATTTATATAAGGGCTTGTTACCCATGAGGCAGATGATGCACATGGTGTTATCTCAACACAAGTTGAATGGATATAATGACACGCTTCACTATAAGGTAACCCATAATATTGTAGACCTTTTATTACAATATCATCGTTAAATAATGCTGGATGTGAATGTCCTTGTTTCAATACTTCACATGAAAGCTTAAATAAATCTTCTGGTGTATCTGATGTATAGCAAAGTCCTACTCCAGGATAAATCATCCTGACATGGGCTATGCTTTTTATAAACATATATGTAAGTTCATTTGTTACGTCAATTCCGTTTTTATCACGTCCTCCAACCATAAGCCCAGCTGCAAGACCACTTTCAATATATTCATTGTAAATAATTCCCAAACAGTCAATTAGTTCTTGTGCTTTAACCTCTGTTAATATTCCATTTTTCATATCATTTCTATAATATTCAATAAGATATCTGTCTGGTCGCCCTAATTGATATAAACCCCTTAATGGAAAAGTAACAAAATGCATCGCTTGTACCGCTTCGTAAAATGATTCTGCTGGATTTTGTGGTACTTTGTTGCAGATTTCACTAATTTCAAATAGTTCCTTTTTCCTTATAATATCATCACAATTTTCTGACAAACTCTTTGCATATTCAGAATATCTCTGGCTTAATCTAATAAGTCCTTCTAGTGATATTTTACATGCTAAATAAAAATCATATTTTTCAATATCAACAACCTTTGTTAAATCAAGATTTTCTATCTTTTCATCAATTTCGGCTATAATTCCTATTAATCCGTTTTTA
>CAZFQD010000122.1:1800-6419 GCA_964520885.1 uncultured Oscillospiraceae bacterium
GAATCTTCGCATAATCTATTGACATGTGCGACATTAATCCGTCTAATCTCATCTTTGCTTTTCTTGAATATTCAAAAAACAATATATTTTCTTTGCTTTCCTCAGCAGATAGTTCTCTCATGCTATATTTGCCAACTATTAGTTCATTTTCATCTATAATTACATCGACGTTATCAAGCATATATGCCGTAGCCATTCCGTAACGTTTTATTGTGCTTAATTCTTTTTCAAACGAATCACTATAGCCTTTATTATAAAGATAACCCCACTCTATATTCCATATGCTAGGACGTGCATTCATTGCATGTTCTCTTAGCATTTCAACACGTTTTGTGCAATGTGTCATATATACTCCTCTCTATTTCTTATAACAACTATATATGCATTTATTGTTTAATTATCTTTATCTTAAAGTTACCATATTTTATATAAATTTAATATTTCTATATTACAAATAATACCTACATCTATATGTTCACTCTATTTTATTATTATACTATTTTTTTAGAAAAAGTCATTGCTTTTTATTGCGATTTGATATACAATTATTGCTACAATCTGTTTTAAAAAGGAGTGAAATGAATGTTAAGCAAAACCCAAATTGATATCAGTCCAGATAGTTCCTTTAACATTGCAGATACCACACCAAAAAAAGAACCGCCTCCTCTTTATATTGAATCAGTCGGGCACTATAAGGCATATAGCAATTTTTACAATATGCGCGAAGGTTTAAAAAGCCATGTTCTTATTTCGACCTTAAAAGGTGGTGGTATATTAGATTTAAAAGATAGGATGTATACATTATCTCCAAATAGCATTGTTCTTATTGATTGTTATCCATACCATTTTTATAAACCAGATAAGGATTTGTGGGAATTTGAATGGTTCCATTTTAGAGGAAGCTCAGCAAGTTATTTTTATAAGCTAATTGGTAGCGAACCAATTAACTTTGACAAACCATTGAAATTCTTTCAAGAAATTAAACAAAACCTTTCAGAAAATACAACTTCTCAGATGCTACAAAACTATAATCTTATGTCTAAAATATTTACTTCCATTTATTTTCAACAGATTTCAAATATAAGCCACATTAAATCTCCACATGAAGATGACATTCAAAAAGCAATTAGGTTTATTAATAATAATCTTGAAAATAATATAACTGTTGATGATATTGCGAATGAAATAAATGTAAGTAAATATTATTTTATAAGACTTTTTAAAAAACAAACAGATAAAACTCCTTATGAATACCTTCTCAACAGACGTTTAATTTATTCCAAAGCATTACTAAGAGAAACAAATTATACCGTAGAATATATCGCAACAAAGTGTTGTTTTTCGAGCCCTAGCAGCTTCATACGTTTCTTTAAAAGTGAAACAGGCAATACACCTAACCAATATAGAATAAACATATTTATATTGTAAAAGTTTTAGAAAGATTTCGCGAAAAGAATACGGGGATATTTGTTTGTGCTATAAATAAGCTTAAATTGCTTTTTTAAACCCTAAACAATTAATCATACATTAAATAAATCGTATATTCTGCAAAAATATTGATATATTTTAACACTATCTTGATAATTTACTTTTTGGGATAGAAGCCAAATTGCTGGTGCTAAATTATTAAGTAGGGTTTTGATTTATTGTTATTAAATTTAGTGTAGATTTCTTTACGGTTAATAAATCACTTATAGAAATGCTTCCTTTTGCAAACAAATCTCCAGCTATTAAATTAGTTCCGCTTAATAAGCTTAAATTTAATAAATGACTTTTTATGGCTACTAAATCATCAATTAAAATTTCCCCATCTCCATTAACATCACCATATACCCCCAATTTATACATATTGGTTTTTATGTCATTCACATAAACATCAATGGTAGTTCCTGTTCCTATTTGATCTGTATTCGCAAGTCGAGTTCCAAACGCATCAATGAAAACCAGTATTGTATCCTTTGCAATTTTTATCCCATTGTTAAAATCTGATACTCTGCTATGTAGCTGTATATTGGTAATAACATTTTTATCCGATACATTATACCCATTAAACAACACTTCCCTCCATGTAAAATCAAATGTCCATTTTTGAGTTGCAGCACCAGAATAAGTGTATTGTACAATTTGTGCATTTTCCGATGATGAGGCTCCGTCTACTTGAATACACTTCCCACTGTTACGGTTTTCAATTTTATAGCCTTGTCCACCTTTTATAATCTTCCATTGTTGCGAAAACGCTCCTGAATCAGTACTTTGAATAACTTTTGCATTATTAGCCGTTGAAGAATTTTCGATATCTAACAATAATGCTGTATTTTGATTAACAATTTTAAAATATCCTGTACCTAAATCAAAAAGTTTCCATTGTTGTCCTTTTGATGAACTGTTTGTTGCTTGTATAACAGAATTTCCACCTGCAATATCTACTAAAAGCTCAGTTGAAAGATTTGTGAATTTATAGTCCATTATATCACTTGACATATTGACATAAATAATACAACTTGCTTTATATTGTCCATCTAATGTAGTTGCTGTTATTGTTACTGTTCCTTCAAAAAGTGCTGAAACAATGCCTAAAGAATTAACTGTCGCAACAGTTTTATCACTCGATTCCCATATTACAGGAGGTACCGAACCTTGGGGAATAGCATTTATTTTTAATTGTTTTGACGTTCCTTTTATCATTGTTAATTGAGAATTACTAATGCTAATCTGAGTTATTCCATTAATATCTGTAGCCACAGCTCCTATATCCGTAGATGAACCTGTAGTATATGGATAATATGAATATCCTGTATTTATGGCATTAATATCCTCTGGTTTATAGTCACTTCCGATTGATGAAAGTTCAAGATTGTTTGAACTAAACATTCTTTTACTTAAATCATCAATAACTGGAATTGTCCCATTAATAAGCGAACTATGTACCTCTCTCCAAGTTCCACCTTCTGTAACTCTGTAAACATACGTATCCGTACAGTTAATAAACAAATTATTTATAAATATTGTTTTTGTCATATTTACATCTGCTTCTATTCCGCTAAACATCGAAAACCCTTTAACTGAATTGATTATAGTATTATTTGCCCAAACACAATTTGTATTTGGTAGATTTGCTACAATTCCATCTCCATTAACATTTTTTACAATATTGTTGCTTACAATCCAATAGTTGCTGTAACTATCAAGATATATTCCTGCTATAAATTTTGAAAGTATTCCGTTATCTCCAGTACTATATCCGTCAACAATATTATTTCTTATGACTGAACCGCCACCATTAACTGCATAGAAATACATTGCCCCAGTATCACTTATAAACATTCCGGGTTTTGAGAGATTATTTCTTTCTATAAAGTTTTTATATAATTTTGAATTTCCATGAGCGACAATATGTGCCCCTCCGGTTGTAGTCATTGTATTGCCACTAACTACCGCTCTTGTTGCTTTATCTGCCAATAAAACCGTTGCAAAGCTTGTTCCTGAGTAGTTTGTATCGTGGAAATTATTATTTATTACTTTATTATCTGTTCCCCCAACAATAATTCCATTCGTTGCTGTATTTGAAATTTCACAATTTATGACTTTATTCCCTGAGCCCGTAACTATATTGCTATAAAGATTATCTGTTGCCGTTTGATAAAGATTAAAATTGTTAAGATAATCACTATACTTAAATTCACAACTGTCAATAACACAGTTTTTTGAGTTTTCCATATTAAAGCCGGCACCATAAAACTTTATGTTTTTTATAATAATGTTTGCACTATATGACATTACCAACGAATATTTATTACTTCTTAATGAGATACTGAAATTACTTGGCGACTGACCGTCTGATGTATAGTAATAAAGTTTCATTTGTTGTTTGTCGAGATAATATTCACCAGGTGCATCAAGTAATGCTAATGAATCGTGAATAAAATAAGCGTTTCCTGATGACGGTGTATATGGTCGCATATCATTAGAATTTGAAAGTGCCTGTGTATAGTTAAGTTGATTTCCGTTAGTAACACTAGCAATTGTTCTAGTAATATTTGTCCATCCTGAAATTCCTTCAACACCTGGCCAAACAGTTACCTTTGCACCCACCAAAGATGTTGTTGGAAGATTTGATGCTACTAACTTTTGATAGTCTGTTCCTCCTTGCGAAACTGCTCTTGTATAGTTAAATGGATTTTCCATTGTTGCTCCTGATAAATTTGGCCAACGTGCTTCAACTGCTGCTTTTGAATTTTCAAAAAGCTGAAAACTTTTTATGTCTATTTCATTATAAACGCTTGAAACATCTGCGGTATAGATATTCCCACTATAAACAGACCAACTTCCTGTGAATTCTTTTGACCCTGTGATAACTGGATTTTCTCCTGGTATTGAATCAATTGTAATGTTATTTTGAGGATATATTGTTTCATAATATATTCCATCACCAACAAGGCAGGTATCTCCCGCTTTCATCTTTTTAAGAGCTGCTGAAATTGTTTTAAATGGGTTTTGATAAGTTCCGTTATTATTATCGTTACCACTATTTCTTCTTACATAAACTACATTTGTACCATTAGGAAGTGCGTCTTCATAATTGCTTTTTTCTATTGATAATGAATCTATATACATAACTT
>CAZFQD010000123.1:0-6280 GCA_964520885.1 uncultured Oscillospiraceae bacterium
AAGTTCAAAACTAAAGATTTTCAACCAAGATGGTGACTATGCAATAACACAGTATTTATTAGGCAAGACAGTTGTTACTGGAGAAACTGGTGATTATTTATCTTTCTGGGCAAGATCAACTGTTAGCTTTAAAATGAAAGTTTCCATATATGATGATTCATGGGTAAATGGCGTAGCAAAAATTATTGATATATCTGCCGGAACATATTTATACAGTATACCTCTTAGTGAAATGACCGGTACATTTAACGGAACTCTACGCTGTATTATTTTCCGCATAGATTATCAATATGAATGTCAGTTTGAAGTAGATGGTTTTATGAATGTTGATGCTCTTCAGTTTACACCCGATGATTTAAGTGCTAATCTTACTCCTTCTCCTGTATTGATTTCCGATTTTGAAGACGGCAGTTCAACATTTTCTACTGGAGATCCAAATGGAGAGGTTACAGTAGATACTACTAAAAAGTATGATGGTGCTCAAAGTTCAAAATTAAAGATTTTCAACCAAGATGGTAGCTATGCAATAACAGCGTATGGATTTGGCAAGTCAGTTGTTGCTGGTGATAGTGGTGATTATATATCTTTCTGGGCAAAATCAACTGACAGCTTTAAATTGAAAGTTATTATATATGATGATTCATGGTCAAATGCTGCAGAAAAAATTATTGATATATCTGCCGGAACATATCTATACAGTATTCCTATTAGTTCTATGACTGGTATATTTAATGGAACATTACGTTATATTACTTTCCGCATAGATTATCAATATGAAGGACAGCCAGAAGTAAATGGTTTTATGAATGTTGATGCTCTCAAATTTTCACAAACTGATCTATCTGCCGATCTTAATTATCCTCCTGTATTGATTTCCGATTTTGAAGACGGCAGTGCAACATTTACTACTGCAGATCCAAATGGAGCTGTTACAGTAGATACTGATAATAAGTATGATGGCATTCAAAGTTCAAAACTAAAGATTTTCAACCAATTTGGTAGCTATGCAATAACAGCATATGGAATAGCTAAGTCAGTTGTTGCTGGTCAAAGTGGTGTATATTTAACTTTCTGGGCAAAATCAACTGACAGTTTTAAAATGAAAGTTATTATATATGATGATTCATGGTCAAATGCTGCAGAAAAAATTATTGATGTATCTGCCGGAACATATCTATACAGTATACCTCTTAGTGAAATGACCTGTATATTTAATGGAACATTACGGTATACTACTTTCCGCATAGATTATCAATATGAAGGACAGCCGGAAGTTAATGGTTTTATGAATGTTGATGCTATTCAGTTTACAGCTGAAGATTTAAGTGTAAAGATAAGGTCAGCATTTATGTACGGTGATATTGATGGTGATGGAGAAATAATAATTACTGATTTAGTAGCAATGAAGCAACATTTATTATGTGCACAAACTTTATCAGGAGATTCCTTACTTGCAGTAGATGTAGATAGATCAGGTAATGTTTCCATAAGTGATTTATTGATTTTGAAAAAACATTTGCTAGGTTTATTAACGATAAGCCAATCTTAATAAATATTTTAGGCTAACAAAAAAACAAAGGTTTTCATCCAGAGCAGAACAATCTGCTCTGGATTTTTTTAAATTATACTAATCCGCTTTTGAAATGCTAATTAAAACTGCATTATAAGGAAAACTTCGGTATATTCTAATTAATAGTTTGAATACCTGACTGCTCGTATGTAAAAACTACAAGAATTACAACTATAACGATATAAGAATTAAGTAAATCTCAATGATAACATTGGTTGGTACAAGCATCTCAATAGCCTGCAATGGTGAATATATGTGATTACTGTCTCACATAATGGTTCCGACATCAATATATAATCATTGTAAATCTCAAAATATGATAAATGAAAAAGCATAAAATGTCATTTACTTATCATTCGAAAAGTTCTATTATATATTTAGAAAGTATAAATTACTCTTTCGAAACGAAAAAATTGTAATTTTATGTTTTAAAAAAATTAGGAGGAATTTTATGAAAAAGGTATTGGCGAGCATAATAATCTTTGTTTTATTAGTTTCTTTATTTTCTGCATTTGCAATTGTTGGTAATGCAGTAGAAACATCTGTTCTTATTTCTAATTTTGAAGTAGGCAGTGCAACCTTTGATGTAGCCGGTACAAGTGGAGAGGTTACAGTAGATACTATTGATAAGTATGAAGGAGCTCAAAGTTCAAAGCTAAAGATTCTCAACGAAGAAGGTGGCTCTTCAATAACAAACTATATATTAAATAAGTCAGTTAATGCTGGTGCAAGTGGTGAGTATTTAACTTTTTGGGCAAAATCAACTGTCGCCTTTAAAATGAAAGTTACTTTATCGGATGATTCATGGGGTGCCGGCAAAGAAAAAATAATTGATATTTCTGTTGGAAAGTATTTATACAGTATTCCAGTTAGTGAAATGACAGTGGGTACATTTAATGGCACACTACGCTGTATAGTACTGAGAATTGATTATCAATTTGCAGGGCAGCCAATTGTAGACGGAAATATGAGTATTGATGCATTTCAGTTTACTTCAACTAATCTAAGTGCTAATCTTAATCCTATGCCTGTATTGATTTCTAATTTTGAAGAAGGCAGTTCAACCTTTACAACTACCGACCCAAATGGTGCGGTTACAGTTGACACTACCGATAAGTATGATGGTAGTCAAAGTGCAAAACTAAAGATTT
Organism: uncultured Oscillospiraceae bacterium; assembly: GCA_964520885.1. Taxonomy (GTDB): domain Bacteria; phylum Bacillota; class Clostridia; order Oscillospirales; family SIG519; genus CAZFQD01. The sequence continues at coordinate 2,722 of CAZFQD010000123.1, forward strand.
ACAACAATAACGGTAGTAATTCAATAACACAGTATATATTAAATAAATCAGTTGTTTTTCAATATATTGAAAGTAGTAAGTATTTAACTTTTTGGGCAAAATCAACTGATAGCTTTAAAATGAAAGTTACTATAGCAGATGATTCGTGGGGTGCTGGTTTAGAAAAGATAATTGATATTGCTGTCGGAACATATGTATACAGTATACCTCTTAGTGAAATGACAGTTGGTACATTTAATGGCACACTACGCTGTATAATATTACGTATAGATTATCAATATGAAGGACAGTCTGAAGTAAATGGTTTTATGAATGTTGATGCACTTCAGTTTTCACCCAGTGATTTAAGTGCCGATCTTACTCCTAGGCCTTTATTGATTTCTGATTTTGAAGAAGGTAGTGCAGCCTTTACAACAATTGATCCAAATGGGTCTACTGCTGTAGATACTAGTGTTAAGTATGATGGCATTCAAAGTGAAAAACTAAAGATTTACAACAAGAATGGTAGTTATTCAATAACACAATATCTTTTAAATAGAAATATGTTTGTAGGTTTTAATGGTGTGTACTTTACCTTTTGGGCAAAATCAAATGTCAGTTTCAAAATGAAGATTACATTAGGTGATGATGAATGGGTTAACAATATTTCTAAAATTATTGATATTTATGCCGGAACTTATATGTACAGTATTCCTCTTAGTGATATGACAGGTGAATTTAATGGCAAACTACGGTGTGTTGTTTTGCGTATAGATTATGCATATGACGGTCAGCCTGATGTAAATGGATTTATGAATATTGATAATGTTGGGTTTACACCTATAGACATGAGTTTAGAGATAGAGAAAGTTGATAGCCCAAGTGAGACATCAAGTGCTTTAAGTTCTGAAAGCAATTCAAATCCCGACTCTCCAAGTACTAATGATAATGTCCTATTTTATATTATAGTATTAACTGTTATTGTAAGCACAAGTTTGATTATTACTAAAAGAAGAAAATTTAAACGAAATTTATAGTATAATAGTTCATTAAGGTTTTATCAAGTCAATCGGGACTATTTTTAAAGTCATATAATGATGATGACTTTGGAATAGTCCCGATATTTACGAATAAGACCGTTAAAGGGGATTTAAGAATATGAGTTATAAGGATATTTTGCCAAGAAGAATAATATCTAACACACAGCCACTATTTAATTTTAAAGGCACTAAATGGGAAGTAATACCTGAGGAATTCAGAAAATTTTCTTCAATAAGTATTGAATCAAATCGTATGGATTTTAAAGCTTTAGACGATTATAAAAATAGAAATATACCTATAGTTATTCAGGGCGAGTATTATAACAGCTGGGAAAAAGAATCAATGTTACCACCTCAATTACTTAAGGATATTTTTGAAAAATATCCTAATGTTATTGCTATATCTTGCGTAGAAATGTCTTGTAGCGGTCTAAATGACGAACAAAAAAAACGCATTATAGATACTATGAAGATTTGTAAAGATTATGGTGTATATTTTATTTGGGAGGATATGGGATATCCTGACCGCAAACATGTATTTGCCAAAGCAGGTGAGGATAAAGAGTTTTTTAGTATAATTAATGAAAATAGAAATCTTATAATTTTTGTAGATAAAATAAACGGAAGAGGGCAGTTCTTTTTAACAAGAGCACTTGCATTGGGTTATTGGACTGTGGGGCTCTCTGCGGCTTGGGGCATAAATTGTGAGGATTTTTGGTGGTTTGAAAGTGGTTTTACCGAACTTTATAAGGAATCAATAGGCACAGAACCTTATAGAAATATACTTAATAATTTAGGAACAGGGTTTGCTGATAAAATGCTGTCAGCACTTGAATTTGCTTGTCCAGAAGCTTTTATAGGACAGCTACTTGGAGCTGCTATACTTCAAGGTGCATCTGTGATTAGTTTTGAAAACCCTGATAGAGTAATAAATTTCAGAGAAACGCTAACACCTCTATTTGAAAAAGTTATAAGACCTTTAAAGAATTTGATTATTGAAGAGAATATCATTCCTTCTCGCCAACAAGTTATAGATAAGATAAAAGTTTTATATTGTAATGATAATTCTGAATCAAAAATAATGGAATTACCCTCAGAAAATTTATTTATGGAACTTTATGGTTGTGATAAGGACATTAATAATTATATTAAGAAGAATAACTGCACGAGCAGAATTTTGCAAAGCACCGGACGTTATTTTGTTATACCTGTGGTTCCTGAATTAGCAAGAGATGAAGCAAATAAAATCTTTAGTAATGTTCTTGACAGCAAAAGTATGCCAAGAAAAAAGAGGGAATATTTTGATAGTTTTTATATAAAAGAAGTTGATGGTGATGCCAGTGCACTTCATATAGGGAATTCGTGGTATGTAACAAATTCTTATGAAAATAAAGATATAGATCAGACATTTGAAAATCTTATACTTCATAATGGTAAAATAAGACTTTCTGGTGTTTTAAAAACCCATACATTTTTAATTATTTGTGAGAACGAAGAGAAAATAAGAATACAGCTTAATAATTTTAGAACAGATTCAACTAAAGCAATTTTTAAAAATTCTAATTTTACACGTAATTCTTTTCTTGAAGATTATTTGTCTGAAAAATATTCTTTTATTGGTGATGATCGCGAGACTACATTGAGCTTTTCGGGAATTTATGATGAAAAGAGTATTTCAATAGAAGGTATGAGTAATGTATCAACCATAAAGAAAGACGGCATTATAGAATTTAAAATTTTGCATAATGGACCTGTTGAAATATATATATAGTATTCCAGTTAGCAAAATGACAGGCGTAACATTATTTTATATTGTTTTTCGTAAAGATTATCAATATGAAGGACAGCCAGAATAAATTGTTCTATGAATATTGATTCATTTAAATTTACACCTGAAGACTTGAGTACAGTGATAGAGAATGTGAATAGTTCAAGTAAGACATTAAGTGATACACTAATCAATTCAAATTCTGAAATAAACTCAAATCCCAGTTTGCCCAATATAGGAGATAATATTTTGTTTGTTATTATTGCACTAATAGTCACCGAAAGTACAAGTTTGTTTATTTTCAAAAACAAAAAAAATAAACAAAAACTATAACACGCAAATTTATTAACGCTTCAAAACTGCTAATTGGGACTGTTTTTAAAGTCGTATAATGATGACTTTGAAGTGGCCCCGATATTTACGAATAAGACCGTTAAAGGGGATTTAAGAATATGAGTTATAAGGATATTTTGCCAAGAAGAATAATATCTAACACACAACCGCTATTTCATTTTAAAGAAACAAAATGGGAAGTAATACCTGAGGAGTTCAGAAAATTTTCTGCAATAGGTATTTGTTTATTTTATTTAAGTGGCCTTGATGAATTATTTGATAATTTAGATGATTATAAAAGTAAGAATATACCTGTAGTTATTCAGGGGGAATTTTATATCAGCTATGAAAAAGAACCAATGTTACCACCTCAATTACTTAAGGATATTAGCCATGTGCAAAACTCGCAAAGCAAAGTATTAATGCAGTTTTACAGGGC
>CAZFQD010000124.1:0-6185 GCA_964520885.1 uncultured Oscillospiraceae bacterium
TCTTGTGTTTTCTCTTGCCACCTTATTTTTTTGTGCTGTTTTGCTCATTGCTATTATAATTATAATAAAAATTGCATGTATTAGCTGATGAGAATCATTAAATGATTTAAAAAATTATAACATTGACGATTATATGATTCAATCTATGTTTCGGCAAGTTGAGCAACAGTAATCTGACATAATTTCGTAGTATTGCTCCTCTTTTATGGTAGCAAATGGCGAAGCTATGTTAGATTGTGGGGAAGTGAGCTAATTTGATGAGCTGGCACGCAATATTTGTGCAGACAGGTAAAGAGGATACTGTTTGTAGCAGAATGACAAGATTATTAGAACAGGTTAATTATAAAGCTGAATATGAACTCCTTGTTCCAAAAAGAAAATTACAGGAACGACATCAAGGACAATATGTTGAAGTAGTTACTAAGATGTTTCCGGGATATGTTTTAGTTAAGTCAAATGAAATTAAAGAATTATACAGTAGAACTTTGAGATGTAGATATATAATAAGATTTTTGAAAGATGACAAAGGCTTTGAAGAGATTAAGCTTGAAGAGATTGCCAATATAATAAATATGATAGATTCAGATGGTGTTATTGGTGTGTCTGATGTTTTTGTAGAAAATGACATAGTTAAAGTTACAAGCGGATCTATGATTGAATACAGCGGATGGGTCAAGAAAATTGATAAACACAAAAAGCGTGCGAAGGTGTTGTTTAAATTTGGCGGTTTGAATCATTTGATTGACTTGCCGATTAATATAATAAGGAAACCAAGTGATGATGAAATTAAAAATGAATTGATGTTTTTCACAAGCCGTTTATAAACAAAAGAAGGTGTTCTATAAGGCACCTATGAATCTATTATAGTGTAATTTATTGATACAGTTATTTATTCTATCGAATTGGTTTGTTTATAAATAATAGTTACAAATTATAAAACTTAAACTACATGTTATTTTGGGGAATGGGAATTGGGTTTAGATGATGGACTTGTGCATTATGTAGAGAGAGCGAAGATAATTTATTTTGCATTATGCTGAGAGTGCGAACAATGGCGATTTCGCAGTAAAAGTAAATAAGAGGGGTAACAAAATAAATTGTGGGTTTTTAGATATAAATGTATTGTATTTAATTTGAAGGGACAACTGTATGTTTCGTAAAATAAAAAATGATAAATATATTAAAGAAATTTTTAAAAGAATATCTGAGGTAGAAATAGAAAAAGAATATTGGGTGAATCATGGACTGCATCATACTAATAATGTAATTTATATTGTAGAAAATATATTGGAACAGCTTGAATATGATAATAATTTTATAGAACAATCAAAAATAGCAGCACTACTACATGATATTGGAAATATATATGGCAGAGATAATCATGCTTATAATAGTTTTAGATTAGCAAAAGAGTATTTTATTAAAAATAATATTGATACAGGAAATAACAATTTAATATTAGAGGCAATTAAACATCATCGTAATGGAATAAGCGGTAATAAAATTGCAAGTATATTAGTCCTTGCTGATAAATTGGATATTAAGAAAGACCGATTAACAACGGAAGGTTTGAAAATTGAAGGACTGAAGGAAATGAGATTTATCGAGGATATCATTATTGATATTTTAAATGCTACATTAAGAGTTAATTTCATCTGCAATGAAAAAATAAATAAAAAAAGCTTAGAAGATTTTTATTTTGTAACTAAAGTATTTAATGCTATAAATAATTTTGCCATTGAATTCAATCTTGAGCCACTAATAATGTATAATAATAGTGAATGGATACTAAATAAAAACAATTGACTCTGTGTGAAAGAATACAGAAATGATGGTGTCCCAGACGTCGTGGAAATTGGTGGACAAATAAAAAAGGCAGACAGCCGTTCCTGACCAATGCGACCAATGCGACCAATGCGTTGTTTTCATTGACATCGCAGAGCGAATGGTATACTAATTAATTGCCAATGGGTCAGAGTCCAGGGGCACGTCGCCCCAAATTCCACGACGGTTGGGACGCCGTCTACAGAAATTAGTCAGAAGAAGTTATTATGGAAAACAAAATTTATTTTTTTCAAGACATTGTGCTTGAACTTCAAAAATATTGGAGTTCACAGGGATGCTTGCTTGGGAACCCATATGATATTGAAAAAGGTGCGGGCACTATGAACCCAAATACATTTCTAAGAACATTGGGGCCTGAACCATGGAATATTGCATATGTTGAGCCTTCTCGCCGTCCTAAAGACGGCCGTTATGGTGATAACCCTAATCGTCTTTATCAACATCACCAATTTCAAGTCATAATGAAACCAAGTCCTGACAACATTATTGATCTTTATCTTAACAGTCTTTCTGAACTTGGGATCAAACCAAGCAAACATGATATACGCTTTGTAGAAGATAACTGGGAGTCACCCACGCTTGGTGCATCTGGATTAGGTTGGGAAGTATGGCTTGATGGCATGGAAATTACACAGTTTACCTATTTTCAAAAAATAGGCATGTTTGAATGTCATCCTGTTCCGTCTGAGATCACCTATGGACTTGAACGAATTGCTATGTATCTCCAAGATGTAGATGATATTTTTGAAATTAAATGGAATGACAAAGTCACTTACGGCGACATTTTTAAGAAACCAGAGTTTGAAAACTCGAAATATAGTTTTGAAAAATCTAATCCAGAAATACTTTTTGAACTTTTTAATAAATATGAGTCTGAAGCTCAAAGGTTGATTAATGAAGGATTAGTTATCCCTTCGTATGATTTTGTTCTAAAGTGTTCTCATTCTTTTAATGTGTTGGATGCCAGTGGTGCAATCAGTGTTGCGGAAAGAGTCAGATTTATCGGGAGGATTCGTACGCTTGCGCATAATATTGCAGAACTGTATATTGGACAAAGAAAGGCAGCGAACTTTCCAATGACTAACGCTATTACAAAGGAGGTTATTGTCTAATGAATAAGAATACTTATCTCCTTGAAATAGGAGTAGAAGAACTTCCCGCCAAGCAAATTACTCGTGTCGTTGATGTTTTTCAAGAAAGCATTCGCACAGAACTTGAAAAGGAAAAATTGCCTTATGCGAAATTGAATGTGTGGTCTACTCCACGCAGGATTGTAGTTCTCATCGAAGGCATTGAAGAAAAATTGCCAGATGAGAATATAACTGTTGCTGGTCCGGCGATTTCAATTGCTTACAAGAATAATGAGCCAACACCTGCTTTATTGGGATTTTTGAAAAAAAATTCTTCAAACGTCAAAGATGTCATCATAGAAAATAATGGAAAGAACGATGTAGTTACGCTCCAAAAAACTGTTATAGGTGCTTTTTCAAAAGATATACTGGCTAAGATTGCACCGGATTGGGTAACAAGAGCAAATTTTGACAAATCGATGCGTTGGAGAGATTATAATGTTATGTTTTCACGCCCAATAAGATGGATTGTATCAATTTATAATGATGAACATCTTCAGATATCTATAGAAGGTTTGTTTTCTGATATAACAACTTATGGGCATCGCACATTGGCTAATCATGCATTTAAAATTTCAAATGCACGTGAGTATTTATCTGTAATGGACAATGCTAAAGTTATTGTAGAACCTGATAAACGAAGAAAACTCATTCTTTCGCAAATTAGCAATATAGAAAAAACTCATAACTTAGCGGTGGCAGTCGATGAAAAGCTACTTGATGAAATCATCAATATAGTTGAATTTCCAACAGTTTTTATCGGTCATTTTGATGATGAGTTTTTGTCATTGCCTATCCCTACAATAGTAACGCCTATGAAAGACCATCAAAGATATTTCCCTGTTTACGATTTAGAAGGTAAGCTCATGCCATTATTTTTGGGAATTCGGAATGGTAATGATTATTGCATTGACATTGTTGCTAAAGGAAACGAAAAAGTTCTACGCGCAAGATTAAGGGATGCACGCTTTTTCTACAATGATGACAAGAAAAAACGTTTGGAGAATTATATAGATAGCCTAAAGACGATGGTATATCAAGCAAAACTTGGCACTATCTATGAAAAAGTTCTGAGAATTGATGCACTATCAAAATTTATTGCGGTATTGCTAGGCCGAGATGAAGAGTTTTTAAGAAAACTGCATAGAGCGGTTATGTTATGCAAAGCAGATTTGAATACTTTTATGGTCAACGAATTTGATGAACTCCAAGGTGTTATGGGTGCAATTTATGCCCGTGATGACGGTGAGCCAGAAGAAGTCTGTGTAGCAATTGAAAGTCATTATTTGCCACGTTTTTTTGGAGATATACTACCGGAGGATGCTATAGGCAAGATTATCAGCATAGCAGATAAAATGGACTCTCTTGTTGGTTCTTTCGGTATTGGGGTTACTCCTAAAGGTGGAAAAGACCCATTTGGTCTGCGCAGAATGATGATTAGCATTCTGTCTGTCATGATGTCAGATGCCGTGCTTAATTTTAACATTGCAAAAGTATTAACAGAAAGCATCAAATTACTAGATGATCGTATTGATGAAAAACCTGACGACATTATTAATAATATAGTTGATGCGTTTATTCAACGATTGCGTGTTATGATGGGTGAAAAAGGCTTGCGGTTTGATTCTGTCGAAGCAAGTTTACCATATGCTATAGAAGGCATTCATGGTTTCATTAAGCGTTGTGAAATTTTGGACAAGTATGACCGTGATAAGCTTAACATCATAGCAACGAATATATTGCGCCCACTAAAATTGTCGGCACAGGCAAAAGACGGTATTAAGATGAATATTGATTTATTCACCTCTAAGGTGGAATATGAATTTTTCGATAATATAACGAAACTTCTTCCGGAAATCAATAATGATCTTTCCATTGGAAATATAAAGGCAGCTATTGACCATTTGGAATATTTAGGAGATTATGTTGCTGATTTTCTTGATAAAATCATGGTGATGGATGAAAATCTTGATGTCAGAGAGAACAGGGTTCAACTTATGAAAATGTGCGCTGATGTAATCCGTCAAGTAGCGGATTTTGAAAGGTTGCAGTTTTAAGATTCTACTTTCATTGAATTTATGTCAGTTAGGAGTTTGTATAATGGGTGTAGTTAAAATACCAGTGATTGAGTCAATAGATATTCTGTTGCGGCCTTTTACTTTGAATGATGCAGAAGCTATGTACAATAATTGGGCATCTGATTCGGAAGTCGCAAAATATCTTTCGTGGGATGCTCATAAAAACATAGATGAAACAAAATTTGTAATAGCCAATTGGATTGACCAATATAACAGCACTTCTTTTTACCATTGGTGTATTGAATATGTACCCAGTAAAGAAGCCATCGGAAGCATAGGAGTAGTTCATATAAATCACAATGAAAATAGTGCAGAAATAGGATATTGCTTGTCCAGATCATATTGGAATAAAGGAATAATGACAAAAGCATTACGTCTTTTGGTTGATTATTTTTTTTCTGAAACAGATTTTGATAAATTAGTCAGTTATCATGACAATGATAATTTTATATCAGGTAAAGTAATGCAAAATGCAGGCTTGCCGTACCGGCAAGTTCCTTATCTCCTGCTGAAAGCAGTAGAAAGTGTGACAGTTCCTTTACAGACATTTTTAGGGGAAAGCACCACGGTATGTGTGCTTCATTAATATTTATGGCTTTTTCGGTTTTGGCGTAGATGCGGACACCTGCCGACTCTAAGGTTTTTAGCGCACATAAAATGTCATTAATGCGCCCGAAAGCGTTTTTGCCGGAAGAACCTATCCGAATGGCAGTGCAAAAGCCATGCTGCTGAACTTTCTCCTTGATGGAGCTGCGGCTCTCTGGCGATGCCTGACCGGCATTGCCCAAAAAAACCTGAAACCATGAGGCATCTGCAACAATACTTCCACCATCTGAAAACGAAACCCTATAGCATATGTGATTTTTCATTATTTCAGAAACTGCTAAAACTGAACAAGGCTCACCGTTTTCATCAAAAACCATATCTCCCACTTTTATATCTCCCATTGGGATAAATCCATTAGGATTTGGAATTGGTGTATCAATAGCTAATGCTTTTCCACTTTTCTTCGAAGTCTCCACAAATGCAGTTTGAAACTGCCTATATCCATTAGCTTTTATAACACCGAACACATTACGAATAAGCTCTTCCTGCCACCATATAAGCTCAAAAGGTAAACCAGCCCAAGAAC
>CAZFQD010000125.1:0-6178 GCA_964520885.1 uncultured Oscillospiraceae bacterium
GTATTATATTTTGACTGTATATCTGGCATTAGCGGAGATATGACAGTATCAGCTTTACTTGATTTAGGAATAGATAAGGAACTCTTTTTAAGTGAAATTAAAAAATTAAATTTAGAATGTGAAATTAACATTGATACAACAGAAAAAAACGGTATAAAGGCTAACACCTTTACAGTTATAGAACATAGACATGAGAACGGTAATCATCATAATCATATTGGTCTATCAAAAATAAGCAAGTTAATAAACGAAAGCACTATTAGTAATAATGCTAAAGAAATATCTATAAAGATATTCACTCTTTTGGCACAAGCAGAGGCAAATGTTCATGGAGTAAGTATAGAAGAAATTCATTTTCATGAAGTGGGTGCTGTTGATTCAATTATTGATATTGTCGGAACTGCAATATTAATTGATATTTTAAAACCTCAAAGCATTATTTGTTCACCACTAATTGAAAATACGGGAATCGTCAACTGTTCGCATGGTATAATTCCAGTTCCTGTTCCTGCTGTAACAGAGATTTTAAGGCTTAGTAATGTGTCCTTAAAAATAATTAATAATAATTTGGGAGAAAGCATAACTCCAACCGGAGCGGCAATAATTTGCACCTTAGCAAACAGTTTTACAAATAGCCCTTATATGAAAATTGATAAAATCGGCTATGGTGCAGGAACAAAAGAGTTTGAAAAACCTAATGTTTTGAGAGTGTTTTTAGGAGAAACCGATGAAACACCAAGCGATGTAATTGAAATTGAAACTAATATTGATGATATGTCGCCCGAAATTTTGTCTTTCACTATGGAAGAATTATTTAAAAACAACGCACTTGATGTTTGGTTTACTCCAATTTATATGAAAAAAAACAGACCTTCATATAAGTTGAGTTTGCTTTGCAAACAAGAGGATAAAGAAAAATTAATTAGTATAATATTTTCCCAAACCACCACAGCAGGACTTAGAATTAAGCCCTGTGAAAGAATTATTATGCAAAGAGAAACTATAACAGTAAAAACTGAATATGGCGAAATTTTGGTTAAAAAATTATGTTATAATAACATAGTAAAATACATACCCGAATATGAAAGTGTAAAAGAGTTAGCTAATAAATCTAAAATTCCTTTTCAAACTATATATGAATGTGTGAATAAATACTCAAAATGAATAAATCATTTGCAAATATTTCACTTTTATAATATAATAGTATTGTAATTCTACTTATTATTATATAGGAGGCAGTTTTTATTTATGGAACTTGCAAAAATGAGCAAAAACGAGTTACAAGACATTTTAAAAAATTTAAAAGAAAAACATGAGGAATTCAAGTCTAAGAATTTAAAACTTGATATGTCTCGAGGAAAGCCGGGAGCAGACCAACTTGATATTATAGAGGGTATGCTTTCAGCAATTAAATCTAATAAGGATTGTTTTACTGAGTATGGAATAGATTGCAGAAATTATGGTGCATTAGAAGGAATTCCTGAAGCAAAAAAAATATTTGCAGATATTTTAGGTGCTAATCCAGATGAAGTTTTGGTTGGAGGAAACTCCTCATTAAATATTATGTATGACACTATTGCAAGAGCAATGTCTTTTGGTGTAGTAGGTAGTGAAAAACCATGGGGAAAATACGATAAAATTAAATTTTTATGTCCTTCTCCGGGATACGATAGACATTTTTCAATCTGCCAACTGTTTAATATTGAAATGATAACTATTGATATGACAGCACAGGGACCGGATATGGATACTGTTGAAAAATTAACATCACAGGACGAATTGATTAAAGGTATTTGGTGTGTTCCAATGTATTCAAACCCTGAGGGAATTACTTTTTCTGATGAGGTTGTAAAAAGATTAGCTAATTTAAAACCAAAAGCAAAAGATTTTAGAATAATGTGGGATAATGCCTATGCTGTTCATCATTTGTCAGAAAAGCCTGATAAACTATTAAATATATTTGAAGAATGTAAGAAAGCAAATAATCCTAATTTAGTGTATATGTTTGCTTCTACTTCCAAAATTAGTTATCCTGGAGTTGGAGTTGCGGCTTTGGCAACAAGTAGGGAAAATTTAGAACAAATTAAAAAACAAATATTTGTTCAAACTATTGGACCAGATAAATTAAATCAACTTAGACATATAAAATACTTTAAGGATTTAAACGGCATTAACGAGCAAATGAAAAAACATAGAAAAATTTTGAAACCTAAATTTGATACTGTTTTAAACAAATTAGATGAGGAATTTAAGGGGCTTGAAATTGCTTATTGGAACAAGCCAAATGGTGGCTATTTCATTTCATTTAATACTATAGATGGTTGTGCAAAGAGGACTTTAGAATTGGCAAAAGAGGCAGGAGTTACAATGACTCCGGCAGGAGCAACTTTTCCTTACGGAAAAGACCCTAATGATAGAAATATTAGAATTGCACCTACTTATCCTCCAATTAGCGAACTGAAAATTGCTATGGATTTATTTTGTGTTTGTGTAAAAATTGCTTGTATAGAAAAACTTTTAGATAAGTAAAGGAGGTTTTATAATTGAGTAAAACATATGATAGCCCTTTTAATTCAAGATATGCTTCGTCCGAAATGCAGGAAATTTTTTCGCCTGACAAGAAATTTAAAACATGGAGAAGTCTTTGGGTTGCTTTGGCTAAGGCAGAACAAAAATATGGTTTGAATATTTCTAATGAGCAAATTGCACAGCTTGAAAAGTTCAAGGATAAAATTAACTATGATGTTGCAGAAAAGAGAGAAAAAGAAGTTAGGCACGATGTAATGGCTCATATTTTTGCTTATGGAGAGCAATGCCCTTTAGCTAAACCAATTATTCATTTAGGAGCTACTTCTTGTTATGTTGGAGATAATACAGATATAATTATTATGAAGGAAGGCTTAATTTTAATAAGAAAAAAGTTGCTTAATGTCATTGCATTACTTTCAGATTTTGCATTAAAATATAAAGCTTTGCCTACTCTTGCATATACTCATTTGCAACCGGCTCAGTTAACAACGGTTGGCAAGAGGGCAACTTTATGGCTCAATGAATTGTATATGGATTTACAGGAGTTAGATTTTAGAATTAATTCTTTACAGTTATTAGGCTCAAAAGGGACAACAGGAACGCAAGCCTCTTTTTTAGAATTATTTGATGAAAACCATAATAAAGTTTTAGCAGTTGAAAATGACATTGCAAAGCAAATGGGTTTTTATGGAGTAGTAGCAGTTTCAGGTCAAACCTATTCAAGAAAAATAGATTCCTATATTTTGAACACTTTAAGCGGTATTGCTCAAAGTGCATATAAATTTTCTAATGATTTAAGATTATTGGCAAATTTCAAAGAAATGGAGGAGCCATTTGAAAAACAACAAATAGGCTCATCGGCAATGCCTTACAAAAGAAATCCAATGAGAAGTGAAAGAATTGGTGCTTTGGCAAGGTATGTAATAGCGGATACAATTAACCCAGCAATAACTGCTTCAACCCAATGGTTTGAGAGAACACTTGACGATAGTGCTAACAAAAGAATATCAATGGCAGAAGGTTTTTTGGCAGTTGATGCTATATTAAATTTATATATTAATGTTGCTGACGGTCTTGTAGTTTATCCTAAGGTCATAAGGCAAAGAGTAATGAAAGAGTTGCCCTTTATGGCAACTGAAAATATAATGATGTCTGCTGTTAAAAAAGGTGGGGACAGGCAACAGCTTCACGAAAGAATTAGAGAACATTCATTAGCTTCGTCTATAATAGTAAAAGAGCAAGGTTTAGAAAACGACCTAATTGAAAGAATATCTAATGATAGTTCATTTGGATTAAATCAAAAAGAATTAAATGATATTCTTTTACCGGAAAACTTTATTGGGCGGTCAAAAGAACAGGTTGAAGATTTTATAGTAAAAATTATTAAGCCTTTACTTGAAAAAAATAAAGACATAATTGGAATTAATATTGAATTAAATGTCTAAACATTAAAAACAATTTTTTAGTAGTTTTTAGGCATTGCAATTTTATCTCAAATAAGGTATAATAATTCAAATTAAATAGATTAGTAAAAAGAAAAAATTATGATTTGGGGGAGTTAAAGATTGAAAAAATTAACAAGTATATTTATTTTAATAGTTGCGGATATTTCTATTGTAGTAGTTTCGTTATTTTTTGCAATTCTAATAAAAAATGATTGGAATATTGAAGATTATTTTGCTCAACGCTTTTTATTTTTGTTAGTTTTACATTGCGGAATAACTATTATTACAAACAGCATATTTAATTGCTATAATAATGTTTGGGCACATGCAGGTGCTACCGATATGGTTAGAATGACAGGTTCTATTACTACATCATTAATTCTAACTGAAACTCTTTTAATCGCTCAACACTATTTATTTGCAGAATTAAATATTGAACTTTTAAAATTAATCCCAGTTGTCTTAATTGCAGTATTTATTGAACTGTTTTTAATGTCAGTTCTAAGATTTTCTTATAGAATTTATAATGGAATAAAAGGTAGCATAAAACATTTAAGAAACATTGGAGCAAAGAGAATTTTAATAGTTGGAGGTTCTGAAAATCACTCTTATATTATTGATAGAATATTTAAAGATTATGATGGAAATTGCAAAATAGTAGCAGTTTTATGCGAAGATAAGGACATTTCGGGACTTCGCATTTCAGGAGTTGACATTTTATTTGGAAATATTGATATATTAGATGAGGTAATTGAAAAATACCGAATTAATGAAGTAGTTGTTGGCGAAAAGGTAATAAATAATAATGAATTAAGAAAGATATATAGTATTTGTAATATATTGAAATGCGAAGTAAAACTTTATTCTGGAATAGTTTATTTAACTGAAGAGAATTTTTTGAATAAAGGTTCATTGAGACATGTTAAAATAGAGGATTTATTAGGTAGAAATGAAATAATATTTAACAATATAGAGGCTAAAGAATTTATTAGAGGAAAAGTTATTTTTGTAACAGGTGGAGCAGGCTCGATTGGCTCAGAAATTTGTCGTCAAGTTTTAGATTTTGGATGTAAATTGTTAATAGCATTTGATATTCATGAAAATGGTTTGTTTGAATTGGAAAACGAATTATTAAAAAAATATGATAGAGATAGATTTATAATTAAAGTGGGTTCAATTAGAGATTCAAAAAGATTTGATTATATTTTTTCAAAATATCCTCCACAAATTGTTTTTCATGCTGCCGCACATAAGCATGTACCTTTAATGGAAAAAAATCCGGGAGAAGCCATAAAAAATAATGTTTTTGGAACAAATAATGTAGCGGCAAAAGCTATTCAATATAATGTTGAAAACTTTATATTAATATCTACTGATAAAGCTGTTAATCCAACTAATATTATGGGTGCTTCTAAAAGAATAGCAGAACTTTTAATAAAAACATTAAATAATAATAATAATAAAACAAAGTTATCAGCAGTTCGTTTTGGTAATGTTTTGGGAAGTAATGGAAGTGTTATTCCTACTTTTAGAAATCAAATAGAGGCTGGAGGGCCTGTTACTGTTACTCATCCTGAAATAACAAGGTATTTTATGACTATTCCTGAGGCAGTAACTCTTGTATTACAGGCAGGGCATATGTCAACAGGAGGAGAAATTTTCGAACTCGATATGGGTGAGCCAATAAAAATATATGATTTAGCTTGTGAAATGATAAAGCTCTCTGGATATGAACCGGAAACAGATATTAAAATTGAATTTTCAGGACTTAGACCAGGTGAAAAGTTATTCGAAGAATTAAGTCTTGAAAGTGAAATATTAGAGCCAACATCTAATGACAAAATATTTATATGCAAGTGTGACACTAATAAAGAAGAACTTATTGAAAATATTAATAAGTTAAGAGACTTAATAGATACCGACGATAGAAATAATGTTGCAAAAGGTGTAAAGACAATTGTTAATGAATATGAAACCTCAACTTTTGAACTTGATGATAAATCGGTATTTGAAAGTGAAATTGAATTAGAAAATTAATTGTAATATTTTTTTCCTAATAGTTAATAATATTATACTAATTAGTTTTTAAAAACTCAGTTAGATTGGCGAGATAGTTTTTTGCATAGCATTTTTTTGCGAGTTTGGCAATACTTGGTGTCTGGCAAGTGAGCAAAGGAATGCTAAGCGGGAAAATAGCCGTCAAG
>CAZFQD010000126.1:0-6172 GCA_964520885.1 uncultured Oscillospiraceae bacterium
TAGACTAAAAAACCGCATAAAATCAAGGTTTTTTGAGTTTCGCAATTGACTAGGATTATTAAAATAAGGAGGAAAAATATGTTAGCGGTAGTTGTTGAAAGACCAGATGAGTTAGTTATAAAGCAAGTGGAAAAGCCTATTATCAATAAAGATGAGGTGCTTATAAAAGTTTTAGCATCTTCAATATGTAACGCGACAGATAATCATATTTTAGACGGTACCTTTGATGGTGCCTCTCACGACCATTATCCTCAAATATTAGGACACGAGGTTTGTGGAGAGATTGTAGAAGTAGGTGCGAATGTAACTGAATTATCTTTAGGTCAAAGAATAGTTTTTTACACAAATAGAGGAGCTTTTTGTGAATATGTTTCAGTTAATGCTCTTGTTGAGCCTTATGGAGTTTTGCCCGAAAATATGGAGCCTAAGGTTGCTACTTGCTGTGAAATGTTTCACGGAGCATATCTTGGAGTTGTTGCCAATGCAAATCTAAACAAAAATGAAAACGTTCTTGTTATTGGTGGAGGACCTATGGGGCTTACAACAATGGCTTGTGCAAAGCTATTTGCTAAAACCGTTAGTATAGTTGATTTATTTGAAAATCGCCTTAATATTGCCAAAGAAATGGGAGCTGACTTTACTTATAATCGTTCTACACTTTCAGCAAAAGAGATTGTGGAGCAAATAATAAAAAATACTGGCAACGTTGATATAGTGCTTATGTGCATTTCAGAGGACCGAACAAAAGAGTTTGATGCTTACAACTTAGCAATTGATGCACTTAAAGCTGGTGGTAGAATAACAGGTTTAATATGCCAATATAAAGGTATGGAAAAAAATCAACGAATTAACTCTCATTATTTGCATATGAAGGATATTATGCTTAAATATCATCATAAAAAATCAGAGTTTAGCCAAAGAGAGCTTTTTCAGCAAGCAGTAGATTTTGTTGCAGAAGGTAAAGTTCCATTAGAAAAGCTAATTACACACGAAGTTACTTTTTCGCAACTACCCTATGCTTTGGATTTATGTATTAATCATCTTGATGAAGTTATTAAAGTAATTGTATATCCAAAAATATAAAATATAGATTAAAATATGAGAGATAAGAAAATGCTAAAATCTAAAAAATTAATGGATTTTATTCAAAATCCTAATGGAGCTATGGCTTATTTTACTCTTGACCAAGATTTTCTTGATTCTTATAATAATAACAAGATTATGTCATTTGAGGATAATATGAAGCTAAACGAAGAAATTGGCAATCCATTTCATTGTGGCTTTGATATTTTGGGAGAAGTAAAAGAACTAATAACGAAAACAAAGGTAATAAAGGAAACCTCCTCCACATTCACGAAGAAAATATATTTAGAAACCCCTCTTGGCGAAAAAGGTTGGCAATTAACCCAAATGAAAAACACGCTTGCTGATAGAATTAGCAAATCAAATATTGCCCCTGTTGAAACAAGAGAGGATTTCGCTCTTTACGATTGGTTTTACGAATGTGTTAAGAAAACAGACTTTTCAACCTTTATAAAAAATACTAAAAACTGCATTAAAGATAATGATGGTAAATTCTTACCGGGTACTTTTATTTGTCCACCATTTGAAATATTATATTGGAGTAAAAGAGAAGACCTATTCTTTTTATATTTTGATTATCCTGACGAGTTTAATAATGCTATGAATAAAATAGTAGACGCTTATGGAATTATGTGTGAGGTTGCAAAAGAGGCAGGGCTTAAATATATTGCCTATGGTGCACCCGGGGGAACAGAATTTACCTCACCTGATATTTGGAGAGATGCAATAGTCCCATCATCAATTAAATTAGAAAAACATATAAAAGATAATGATTTGTATTCTTCTTTTCATTGCTGTGGTAAAATAAGCACGATAATTAGAGCAGGCTATCTAAATGATATTAACCCAAGAATTTATGAAACACTTTCAACTCTACCACCGGGAGATGTAACAGACCTTAGAGAAATGCGTAACCTCACAAGCAAAAGCATTATAACACACGGAAATATTGACCTTACTTTTTTAAGAGATGCAACCACTGAACAGGTAAAGAAAAAGGTTTATGAAATTTTAGAGGAAACAAAAGGTTTTCCTCATCTCATAGGTGCTGGCGATGCGTGCCTATGGCCAAATACACCGATAGAAAATATAAAGGTTGTTTTAGACCTACTTAATTAATGAAAGGAAATATGTTATGAATTATTTAGATTTTAGAAAAAGCATTGACAACATTCCAGTTATTGACACTCACGAGCATTTAAACAAAGAATCGGGGTATTTTAATACCGCCCTTGATTTTTTTGATATGCTTATCCCATATTCTTGCGATAATTTACTTAGTGCAGGGCTTAGTAGGTTTGATTGGTATAAACTAATTGATAAATCACTTTCAATTGAAGCACGATTTGAAATATTTAAGCCTTATATTGAAGACATAAGATATACAACATATTTTAGAGCAATATTTTTCTCCTTGCAAAGTGATTTTGATATGA
The DNA here is from genome assembly GCA_964520885.1 of uncultured Oscillospiraceae bacterium. GTDB lineage: Bacteria > Bacillota > Clostridia > Oscillospirales > SIG519 > CAZFQD01. The sequence continues at coordinate 2,520 of CAZFQD010000126.1, forward strand.
AGGACATTACCTTAGAAGAGGTTAAGAAGGTTAGCGAAAAGCTACAAATTAGCAACAAGGTCGGAGTTATGGAGAAAATGAAAAAGGACCTTAATATTGAAACTATTATGAGCTTTATTCCCTTTAATCAACTTGATTATTTTTCTGATAGCGGGCATACATTAGTGCCAACAATTTCAGATATCTTTTTAAGGCATAGATTTGATATTGAAAGAGTGGGAGAAGCAGCAGGAATTTATATAGACTCATTTGATGCTTTACTTAAAGCAATAGAAATAATATTTGAGAATTATAATAAATTCGGTATAAAAGCTGTTAAATTTTGCAGTGGTTATAGAAGAAAATTAGATTTTGACTTAGTAACAAGAGATAGTGCAGAAAAAGAATTCGGTGCAGTTTTTTCTGAAATATTAGGTGGAGATTCTGTAATGTGCGGGGCTCCTTTTTCTGTTTATCCAACTTCGCAGTTAAAAGCACTTGACGATTACTTAACAGATTTTATGGTAAGCCTTGCAGGAAAATATGCTATGCCTGTTTTTATGCACGCAGGAATTCATGCTTGGAATGGAAATGATATTGAATCTATAAAAGTGGCTTGTCTTAGTGGCTTAATAAGGAGGCACGCTAATGTTAATTTCATATTGCTACATTGCGGAATGCCATTTATAGATGAAGCTGTGATTTTGTGCAAGTATTTTCCTAATGTTTATCTCAATTTTACTTGGTGCCATATTATTGATACTGCTATGTCCCGTTTATTAGTAAAAAAATGTATTGAAATGCTACCTATTAATAAAATTCACGCTTTCGGCGGAGATTATCTTTATCCTCAACAAGTAAAAGGGCATTTAGAATTTGTAAAGAATAATGTTGCAATAGCTTTGTGGGAATTAGTAAACGAAGGTGTAATGACTTCTGAACAAGCACAAAAAATAGCATACAGTTGGTTTTATGAAAATCCAAAAGAACTTCTTGGAAGTTAGAAAATGATATAAAGAGAAAAATCAATTTAATTTTTGAATATCAAAAATTAGGAGTGGGAAATATAAAACTTCCCACTCCTAAATTATTAAATTATGCTTGTGCTTAAAAAAATCTTAACCAGAAATAACTACTCTTGCAATTTGAGGGTTCCAAGTATTAGCAGTTGCATTATTAAACTCCACTTTTACATACTTAGTTCCTGCTGGAAGATCTGTTCCACAATATTTAATTTTCTTCCAGTCTCCACCTATATTTTGAACTGAAGGAAATACTTCTGTGTAAGTGGAATCATCTGGAGAGGTGTAAAATTTATTATGTGTTATTGCTTCGCCTAACCAGAAATAAGTATCACTTTCAAAGTATGTAATATTAGTTGCTGAGTAATATATGATATTTTGTGGTGTTGTAACAGTTTTTATTGCTCTTGATGTGTCTCCATTAAAACTTCCTGAGCTACTTGTATCAAGTGCTGTATCAGCCGAACGGCTATACACTTTTGTCCAATCACTTAATTCATCAGTGATTAAATCATCTATTGTTTCGTTCTTCCTAAAACTAAATTCATCTAAATATAATGTGGTTGTAGAAGTATTTGTTTTTTCATAAAGAAGAGCAGAAGTCAAAGTTCCTGTCCAAGTAACATCTGCTGTACCTCCAATTTGAGCAAAGGTCGTGTTAATTGCAGAAGTTGCGAAGTTTGTATAATGTGTTCCCGCACTGTCTACAATTTTAATAACAGTTCCTGCAGCTGTATCTGATCCGGAAGAGAGCTTGGCATAAGCTGTGCAGTCATAAGAACCTTGTCCTGCAGATTCAAGAATTGATTTAATATCTAATGTTGGACTGGAAGTAACGCCTGTTCTAGAAGAAGTTCTAGCTGAATATGATCCGGCATATTCATAGGTACTGCTTCTTGTAACGTTTCCACCATTTGCATTGCTCCATGGAGAAATTGTGGTTTCAATTCCTGTATTTGTCAATAATTCCGGCTTTGGCTTAATATTTGAGATTTGAAGTAAGGTAACTCCGTGATGACCCAAAGTAATTGCCTTGCTAAATGAATTATTAGTAACTGTAGGAAAGGTAGTAGAACATGTTAAAGCCAACGAGCTTTGATATGTTGATTTATTAGTGTTAAAATAATCTTGATCATCAGTATCAGAAAGGCTTCCCCATAGGCATAAACAATATTTTGAATCTCCGCCAATTCTTGGAGCATCACTTCCACAACCATCCCACCAAGATTTCCACCAACTCATATTTGATTCATTTACATTGTATTCCTTAATGTTGATAGAATTCCCTGTTGTAAATGCTTGAACATTATTAATGTTTACAGTTACATCCTCGGTAGTAGTAGCGGTGTAGCTTGGATTATGATTATAAAGTAAAACAAACATCTTGTTAGTTGATGCATCATAAGTAGAAACACAGTCAACAACATCGCTTCCCGAAGCAGGGGTTCCACTCTTAGTCACAGTTGCTCTTTTACCATTTTTCATTTTGTCCATAAGACTCATAACAACTGTATATGGAGCATCAATTGTGCCACTATCACCATTATTTATGCCACAGTCAGTGTTTGACAACCAACTAATATTATTATCCAAAGCAGATTTATACAATACTGCATCATAGGAGTTTTGAGCTACACTTCCGAGAGCTCTTGACCATATATCGGATGAGCCACCTTCAACAGCTCCTAAAAGCCAAGATTCTCCAACGCCGTATTCAAGGGAAGTAAATCCACGATTTTCAGCTCTTGTTTTAAGATAATTTTTACGAGTTAAAAGCTCAGCACCTGTAATACTTGCATTATTAGGCTCGTAACAAGAAAATTCAACAAATCCTATGTCAGAGCCAGTTGATGATGTATAGTAATTTGTTCCTGTTTCACAATGTTGGAAAAATAGGTCAGGGTCCCAACATTGACCAACAACTGTATCTGCAACAAAATGCACGCCTACATTAGAGTATTCTGAGCCAAAAACAGCTTTTACTGCGGCAACAGAGTAATCATATATTTTGCAGAATTCATTTTTTGTTGTGGTCATACTTGCATCTGCTGTTTTAAACCAATCCCAGTTATTTCCTTCTGACCAAATACACCATCTCCAAGTTTCAGCGTCAGCATAACGAGAATCACAAGCATCAATAAAATCATATAAATAAGTGTAATAAGCTGACCAGTTAGCAGCATCTGGAGGTCTTAATTGTGTATCAAAAGCTCCATAAGCAGGACTTGATACAAAAGCCTTTGGAACGCTTCCTAATTTTATCATTGGAATAACGCCTTGATCAAGAAGAGTATCTAATACTGTCCAAGCACGACTATAATCGCAGTCAGAAGTTTTGTCATTTGGGTCTTCAAAGAAATCCTTTAAATCTGACCCGCCTGTAAGTTGGAATAATTGAATTTGTGTTGACCATGGATATCTATCACTATAATAATTATCTGCTTGATTAGTATAGTCTAAATATCCACCGCCATAAAAAGCCGATTCGTAAGGATCATATATCCACGTGCTATTAAAAGGATTGCCAATAGCACTTTCTTCTACGTCTGAAAAGTCAACATTAAATTCTGTTGAACCTGCAGCTAAAACTGGCAAGGAAAATGGAAATGGATACTATTTTAATAGTATATCTTTTCATTAAAAGGTGATTTT
>CAZFQD010000127.1:0-6127 GCA_964520885.1 uncultured Oscillospiraceae bacterium
TAAATTGCTAAATCTCCTGGTGCTATTGTAACTGTTTGATTTGCACTTGTTGTTAACATTTGTCCAGTTCGTAAATCCTTTACCCATTTTACAGTAGATTTTCCTTTATAAACAATATCTATAGCTTGCGATTTTGATTGATCAATAATAGGGAGCATACGGCTTTCCTTTTTAACACCTTCATTATTGATAAGAGTTAAAATAATACTCTCATTTTTTACATTGATTATATATTCTATCTTACCAGATATCGTAAAAGGAATGAATTTTTCTGTAATTTCAGTCAAAATATCATCAAGCTCAACAGTGTAAAAATCAGGTCCGTAAACAATTATGCTTCCTTTTTTGTAATCATAATCATATCTGTTCCTATCATCTCTTTTTACAATCTCAGGGAAAAATTTTAAATATGATGAATTAATGACAAGAGTTCCCCCTTGGCTAACATATTCCATAATCCTTGACACTTCTTCTGTTTTAAAATCAATATCACCAGAGAGAATTATAACAGGATAGCTATTTATAACCTCCTGTGATGCATTTTGTAATATTATATCACAGGTATCACCATAAGGGCTATTTGTTAGAAATCCAGTTTCTTGTCTTCGCCATGTAAACCATGAGCCAGGGAAAAATTTATCTATGAGTGACCATGTAAGATTATCCCCATCGTTATAAGGGAAAATCTCAAATGCTTTTTTTATAAAATCACTCCCATAATTTGTACCGTGATAAAAATCAAGCATTATCCCAAAAGGTGTATAAGGTATTCCAATATCTGGATTTGCTTTTGCAAAATCATTGAATTCTTTACCTACCTCGCCAAGAGGTGAAATCTTATAATTTCCATCACTGTTCAATTCAGGATAAAAGAAGTTACAGCCTCCACCTTCTGCAACAATCCAACATGCTCCTGACATATAGCTCATAAAATATGAGCGTTTAAATAAACTTAAAGAATGTCCAAATGTATCTCCACTTGCAATTCCCCATATGGCTTGACCGCTATAATCAAGCATACCCCAATCATCAAACCATGGGGAAACATCAACAAACCACGGTTTACCATACTGTCTTGCTGCACCTCTATTAAATGCCATTATCATTTGATAGCCCTTTACTACACAGCCTATTTCTGAGCCAATTATATCAAAGCCAAATTCTGCTGCATAATGTTGATAAGTCAAATGCCCATTTATTGACTTCCAAGGGTGTTCCTTACCCTTTATGTAATATTCATATAGAAAATTCTCCATTATAATTAAAGCCTCTTGTCTATTAGCTGGCTTGTTCTTTTCAAAACCACCTTCACAAAAGAAAAATGTATTTGCCCACTCCTCTGCTGCAGCTTTACAGGGTATTTCTTTTGATTCGCCAAGCTCTAAATTCTTTATACTTCTTTTTACAAGTTCAACATCATATGGTCTGTAATCTAAAACTTGAACTTCAAAAACAAATCCATTTTCATCAATTAAAGGTGTTTTCCATATTTTTTTATCCAAAATTAAATTTGACATTTTTATTCCTCCATATATTCCTTTAATGGTGTTTCAATTTTATATGTATCCATATCTAAATCAATTGTAATCACTGTTCCATCGGCAAATGTTGAAAACTGCTTGCGATAACTATTATTTAGAAACCCATGCTTTATCATTGCCAGTGTTCCAACTCGTTTATGTAGTTCAAGCACAATTTTCCCTCGTTCAATATTCTCGTCGGTCTCATCTATGGCATAAGTAATTGTTCCAGCGTTTAATAAAGCGTGAAGGAATCCCCAATCTGTATCTGGTATTCCCCATCCACCTTTGCTCTTTTTTAAACCATACCATGGAACAACAATCGTTTCATGATATACAAGACTAAATAAAGGAACTGGAACCCCATTGCTTTTTTCACCACCAAGCTCAGGCCACATTGGATATGGTGAATGATGACATAAATCAAGAACATTTACCATACAATCAACTGTTTCTTCAGAACTGGCAATTATACCTAATGAGCGAAGATACCCAAATACTTCCCTTCGCCACTGCATACATTCTTTTCTTGTCATGGTATGTAGTTGATTAAAACATTCATCAAGCTCAATTACAGAAAAAACATCTAAATATGAGCCGTCAATAACAATTCCTAATTCCTTTAATCTGGAATAATTTCGTTTTACATAATGGGTTGCAAGTGAATTGCAAAGAAAAGATTGCCTGCCTCCATGCCATGTTGTATCTCCTGGAATATTTCCGTCAATATCTAAAATAGCTTGATTTTCATTATATGTTTTAGCATCATGAAAATAATCTCGGTACATATCATGAATACCAAAATAATAACCCAACTTTTTACATGTCTCTGAAAGCTCTTTCATTCCTTGTGCACCGCCAGCATTTTCACATGGAGGAAATACATCAGGGTGGAAGTTATCATATCCCCGCTTACCCCATCCGTCAAGATGCAGATAAGCATTATCAACACCTTTTTTCTTAAGTTTTTCAAGCTGCCGTGCCCTCTCTTTAAAAGAAACAACAGAGTCATTTTTGGTTATATCATCTTTATTATAATATAAAGTATCCTCTTCAATATGTATGCAAATAGCTGTATTAATAATTGGAGTTCCCAAAAGTCCAGCTACCTTTGGATTTTTAACAATTTTTTCTTGCAAAGTAACAAATTCACCTTTTTGCTTTGCGTAATTTTTATATTCTTCACAAAAATTATTGTAATCACAATCCAACATAAATGTATATTTACATACCCTTTTATATGAAAATTTACCCAAGCTATTACGCCAAACATTACTTATTTTAGTGTTTCCACAAGGTATATGGTCAAGTTTATAAGATGCATCCCAAGGAGTTTCTATAATACATATATAACCTATATTATCAAATACTTGCCCCCACCACGGCATATATGCATCTCGTTCGTACAATTTTCCCTCATTATAGGTTACAATTGTTTTATCCCATTTTGCAGGAATTAACATACCTTGCATCATTGGTATTACTGTGTATCCATTTTGATCCTCATAATTAAAGGCAATATTAGATGGCCAGTTGACAAATTCAAGCATTCCTTTACTATCATTCAAAACCTCAATTTCAAAACGCAAATCACCTTTGTAATTGTCCAACCATATTAGGGTGTGAATTTCTATATCCAGTTTAACTTCTTTTATATAAAAATCTCTATATATCGCTATTACTCCTTCACCTATGCCCGATTTATATTCCCGCAAAATAATTTTTTTTGCGTTTGTTAATTCAACCTTTATTTTACTACAATTATGATTAATAATAAAATTAGGCTTACTTTTATTATCAAAAAACCAATGCTTATTACCATATTGTACGCTAATTTCGCAAATCAAAGGTTTTATTTCTATAATCAATCCATTTTTGCCCTTAATCTTAAATTCATTAATATTCATAATTACAACCCTTTCATTCAACAATTACAATTCTTTAAAACATATCTATTCTAAATTAAGTAGTTATTATAATCATTTAAAAACCAAATTCAATAATTACCAAATCACCAGGTCCTACGTAGATTGATTGATTGGCATCCGTTTTCAGTGCTTTACCAGTACGTAAATCCTTTACCCACTTTACCATACTTTTTCCTTTATAATTAACATCAATTTTTTGTGATTTAGTTCTATCAACAACAGTAGGCTTAGTGCTTTCTTTTGTTACACCTTCATTATTAATGATTGTTACTATAAGGCTATTGTTTTTAATATTTAATATATATTCAACCTTTCCAGATATAGTAAAGGGTATAAACTTTTCAGCAAGACTTTTTAAAATAGAATCTAACATGCTAAGATCATAGTTTGGTCCGTATACAATTGCATTTCCTTTTCCTAATGCTATATCATATCTATTTTCATTACTTGTTTTTTTAAAAACTGGAAAGTAATTCAAATATGCTGAATTAATAACAAGTGTTCCACCCTGTTTTACATAATTTTCTATTCTTTTTGCTTCGGTTGAACTGAACTTAATATCTCCGGAAAGAATTATGACAGGATAGCTGTTTATTACCTCTTGCGATGCGTTTTGCAGTATTATATCACATGTATCACCATAAGGACTATTTGTTAAAGCTCCCTTTTCTGGTCTATACCATGTTTGCCATGAATCGGGGAAGAATTTATCAATAAGAGAATATGTAATGTTATCACCATCATTATATGGAAAGTATTCAAATGCTTTCTTTAAATAAACACTTCCATAATTTGTGCCATGATAATAGTCAAGTAATATACCAAAGGGTGCATAAGTAGTCCCTATATCACTGTTTGCCTTTGCGAAATTATTAAACTCTTTACCAATTTCTCCAAGTGGTGAAAGCTTATAATTGCCATTATCATCAATTTGTGGATAAAAGAAGTTGCAACCTCCAGCTTCTGCAACAAGCCAACTTGCTCCTGACATATAACTCATATAATAGGAACGTTCAAGTAAGCTAAGTGAATGTCCAAATGTATCACCGCTTGCATCTCCCCATATTTTTTGTCCACTATAATCTAACATCCCAGCACCATCAAACCATGGTGAGACATCTACAAACCATGGCTTATTATACTGTCTCGCCGCTCCTCGGTTAAAAGCTAATGTCATTTGATAACCTTTTACTAAACAACCTATTTCTGAACCAATAATATCAAAGCCAAATTCTGCTGCGTAATGTTGATAGGTCAAATGCCCAGTTATTGACTTCCAAGGATGATTAGCCCCCTTAATATATGTATTGTTAAGGAAATTTTTCATAATATCTAATGCTGCTTGCCTAGTGGCTGGTTTATTATTAGTAAAACCTTTTTGATCCCCAAAGTAAAAAGTGTTTGCCCATTCTTCTGCAGCAGCATTACAGGGTATTTTTTTAGATTCACCTAAATTTAAATCTTTAATACTATTTTTCACGAGTGTTTTGTTATATGGCTCATAATTCAACACTTGAACCTCAAATACAAATCCATTACTATCAATAAGCGGTGTTTTCCATATATTATTGTTCAATACATATTGTGACACAATTGCAGTCCCCCCATTATTTGAATTTGATGAGATAGTACTTGTTGTTTTAGTTGATGTTATTTTGCCATTATCAGAACTAATTGAACTTTGGTTTATAGCAGAGGTACTTGGGTTAATTTCACTATTAGAACTTGCTGATATTGAAGTAACAGTAGATGAAAAAATTGAGTTTAATTCAATTTTTTCAGTTTTTTTACAAGAGTTGAAACTCAAAATTAACAAAATAGAAATAAACAATAGTATTATAAAATAGCCAGCCTTTTTTTTAAACTTCATAATAAATCTCCTTAAAAAAACAATATCGTTCAATACCTATGAGTTGTGGCTTTTGCCACTAAATAGCTATAGCTGTTATTAATAAAAGTTTCTGCTTTTTCTAATGCGAAATAGTATTATTTTTAAATTTATCTTTTCATTGTGACCAGGAAAAATACTTTTTCCTGGTCACTCATTTCATACCTTTTGTTTAATAAGTTTAATTGCCAAACTCAAGTATAGTAAACTCTCCCGGTGTAATGGTAACTGTCTGATTTGCACTTGTTGTTAACATTTCTCCAGTGCGTAAGTCCTTTACCCATCTAACTGTCCCTGTTCCACTATAGGTTATATAAATTATTTGGGTCTCTTCTTCGTCAATATCGGGAACCCCATCTGCTGGCTTTGTTATTCCTCGATTGTTAATAACCGTTAAAATCATACTCCCATTTTTAATGTTCACTATATATTCCACATTTCCAGATACAGAAAATGGAACTAATTGTGTTGTTAAATAACTTAGTATGTCATCTAATTCAGTAGCATCATAATCGGGACCGTAAACCATTGCTATACCGTCTCCATATTCTACATCATATCTGTCTCCTCCTTCCTCTTCATAAAATTCTGGGAAATCGTCAAGATATGCTGAATTGATTACTAATTTTCCTCCCTGTTCAACATAATTTATTACTCTTGTTATCTCACCTTCACTAAAATCAATGTCTCCTGAAAGGATTATAACAGGGTAGCTATTAATTACCTCTTGTGAAGAATTTTGTAATAAAACATCACATGTATCTCCATATGGGCTATTCGTTAACTGTCCC
>CAZFQD010000128.1:0-6081 GCA_964520885.1 uncultured Oscillospiraceae bacterium
TCTTTAATTACTGAATGGCATAATTTTCAGTCTTTTTCCAATGCACAATTCATTCACTCTCAAAAGAATTTCCTAAAAGCAAGTGGCATTGTTAAACCGATTGGAACCGATATGATGCCCTTTATGGGACAAAGTCATATTGAAATGAACGAAAAATTAGATATTGTTCAAATTAATTATTATCGCACCAAGAACAACCTTTGGACCTTAAATTATTGGCTTAACTTTTGCTATAACTTAAAAGATAAACCATTTTGGACAACTGAGACATCAGCAAACGGTGCAGGGAGCAAAACCTCAACAGGTAATGTTCCAAAGGGCTTTTGCACTGCAAATGCGTGGCTTTCGTATTTTAATGGTGCCACTTGTCTTATGTATTGGCTTTTTAGAAATCACTTTGCCGGGCACGAGGTTATGCACGGAAGTGTTATTAATGCTTGCGGAACTCCGTTATATACCTTTGACGAGGTGTGTAAAATCGGAAGTGATTTGAAAATTGCAGGCGAGTATTTAATTAACAGTAAAATAATAAGGTCAAATATCGCTATGCAGTTTTCCTTTAATTCCTTTGCTATCACTCAAGGGCAAGCAATAATTGATGAAACTATTGGTTTTACAGCCTATTCAGACCTTTTAGAAAGCAAATTCTTTAAGCCTTTATTAGAATGCGGTTTAAGACCCGATGTGCTATTAAGTTGCCATAGCCCGAATGATTATAAGGTTATAATAACACCCTTTATGCTTAGCTTTAATGAAGAGGGATTTTTGGACAAGATGATAAAGTGGATTATAGCTGGCGGCACATGGATTGTGGGTCCTCTTTCAGATATTAGGGATATTGATGGGACAAAATCAACACAGAATTATATGTGCAATATTGAAAAACTCCTTAATATTAAATGTGAGATTTCCTGCCCTGCTACACCTGAAACAATTGAACTTAAATATTTAAAAGATGGTTCAATTAGTAAGGCGAATTTATGGTGTGATGCCTATTCGTTTAATGACAATGAGAGTGTTTCCTTGGGGGACTATATATCCTATCCCGCAAATAATCTTTCTTGTTTTGTCCAAAAGAGAGTTGGGAACGGGTCTGTGATAGTTTTGGGAACTTTACCCGAGCAAGAGGTTTTTGAAAAGATAATTGCTGACATTTCTTTGCCTTGTGGAATTGAAAACTTTTTAAAAACCTCTAAAAATATTTCGGTTGTAAAAAGAGAATATAAAGGCAAAACGCTACTTTGCATTGTTGAAAGCGAGAATTATGAAGGCTCTTTAACCTTAGATAAAAAGCATAGAAACATTTTAACAAATGAAATTTTAGAAGGCAAAATCAAAATAAACCCTTATGAAACTTTAATATTATTAGAAAGTAGGTAAATTTATGAACTTAGATTGTTCGTTGTTCCAAAATAAGTCAATTGTTAAAAAAATCATTATCAACCAAAACATTAATGAGGACAACATTTTTTTCTCTAACGAAAATGGTCAAAATTTTCAGTTAGACAAAAATATTCGTGGCGAAAAATTTGAATATATTCATTTTTATAATGTTTTTGAAGATTATAAAAAAGATGATTTTTTGTTAATTCGTGCTGTTTTTAATTACAACACTGATTTTCAAGGGCAACAAGCGGTGTTTTCGCTTTGCATTAATGAAAAAATATACAAAATATGTATAGGTCGCTATCCAAACAGTCAAAGTGAATTTTCGTCCCTTCTAATTTACCCTAATAACGATGAATTTAAAACAGATTTAATAATCTATAAATTAAAAAAATCAAACATCTTTGAATTTTTAGTTTCTAAAAATAGCATAAAAGTAATTCATAAAACAAGTGAACAAAACAGTGTTTGCATTTTTAATATTCAACTTGAAAACAAGAATATTGATACTTTGTTGTTTGGTTTTGGTTTATTGGATAACAATCCCTATGGTTATCATAAAATGGTGGACGAAAGCATTGGTAATAATGCACATTTTGTGGTTGAAAATGTTACTCTTGGACATGAAAAAACAAACACTTCTATTGCTACTGCGAATGTATTTTTAAAGCTAAAAGTAAATGCTGTCAAACCCCATACTCAAAAGGTTAAGGTCGCTTTAACCTCTTATGGGCAACTTCAAGAAAGATTTACTAAGGGTTTTATCAATGAAAATGGCTATTTTGACGCTAAAAGTCCTGTTTTACAAAGAGTAGACTTTAATGAAACAACTGAATATTTACAATGCGGAGATTGGTCAAAACCAATTGATATTACCTTCATAATTGAAAAACCTGTAATTCAACAAACTTTTACATTAATGTTTTTCGTTGATGGGAACAATCAACCACACTATATTGATGATGGTAATACCGATTTCATTGATTGCACTGCCCAGTTTTATTCTGAAATGGAGTGTAAAAATCTATTAAAAACTGTTCATTTTATGGATGAAAGAAACACACTTGCTTTTTTTATTAAAGAGAGGATTTTAAGCACAGAAGATTTTTCAAAAAAAGTCGTAACCTATGCAGAATATACTTCCGCCGTTTTAAACAAATATAAAAGCATAGGGCTTTGCACATTTCAAAAGGCGAATAACGCTAAGGTAAACGGCGATGTTGACCATTTTATGCTATATTACCCTTATGACAAGGTTGCCCTATCAAATCAAAAAGAAATCTTTAATTTATTAGGTGTAAACACACTTTTAATGTATCACTTTCCTTATTCTTATTTAGAAAACCCTTGGAAAGGCAATTTGCACGAGCGATTATTAGACAAATGCAAAACAGAATGTAGAGCCATTTTTGAAGAAAACCCCTTGACTTACAATGGAAATATATTCATTAAATTTGGCGATGAGCCACACCTTATTCCGATTGATGCGTTGCAAACCTCTATTGAAGGTATTGCAGAGTTTAAATCGTTTGTAAATGAGAACTTTTATAACTACATTTCAAAAAGTGTTAACATTCCAAAAGAAATAAGACCATTAAAGTTAAGTGAGGTTAAAACAAGAGAAGATGCCATAAATCACTATCTAACCATTTGGTTTTTGCAACTCTTTACCTTTAAGCATTTTAAAGCAGGTAGAGATGTTTTTCATAATCTTTATGGGGACAAGGTTTTTTGCGGAACAGATTCCTACTTTGCGGGTTTTAATGTTTCCCCTGATTATTTCTTAGAGAGTTACACAAACTCCTTTGATATTCAAGCACACCATTATGGTAGTGGTGATATGATTGGACCTCGCCAAATTGGAACAGACCGCTTTTTGGGTGCAATGTGGAAGAGTGCTGCAAAAATGGGCAATATAAGAAAAGGACTTTTGTGGTTTGTTAACCGAATTGGTAGTTATGAAGGAGTTGTTCTTTCAGGTATTTCTGCGTTAGCAAGAGGGATAACAAGCTTTCATTTATATGGTAGCGATTTAAGATGCACTGGCTGGGAATGGTATTTAGATGACGAATATAAAACAGATGCGGTTTTAGCAGCACATCAAGTTATAAAGCTTTCCGCTAAATATGAGGACTATTTTGAAAACGGAGAAACTCCTAAAACACAAGTAGCCATTGTTTTAAGCCGAAGTGCAAATATTTGGGCTATTGCACCGGATAACCAGTTAGTAGGTATTTATGGACATGATGAAGCAAAGGATGATATAGTTGGACGAGTTGAAAAAAAAGAAAAAGAAGCTGTAACCGGCTTTGCTGTTGAACGAAGAATGATTACAGTTTGCCCATCACGAAACTGTTATGACATAGATATTATCCCAGAGGAATGCATTACAGTTGAGTTTTTAGCAAACTATAAAGTGATTTATTTAACTGAATCTCATTTGTCTGAAAATGCACAAAAAGCCCTTGAACAGTTTGTGAAAAATGGTGGCTCTTTATTCTTAGGACTTGAAGCAGCAAAATATAATGAGCTAAACGAAAAGAAAAGTTTTATTGAAAACACCCTTGGTATTGTTGCAAAAACCGATAAAAAGGATACCGCCTCATCCTCTGTTACAGTTGGTTTAAATGGTGAAATTTGGTCAACGAGCAGTAATTACAACGAAGAAGATTTAAAAGTGATGTCAGCCTTTGACACGTTTTCGTTAGTTGGTGATAACACTATTTTTAAAGCTTATGGTAGAACCGAAAAATTAAGCAATTTTGAAAACGCTGAAATTTTAGCAACATTCTCGGATAATTCCCCTGCAATAATCAAATGTGTATTAGGCAAGGGGACTATTATTAAATCAGCTGTAAATCTTGGTGCGGCTTATGCTTCATCTGCTACACCTGGCTTTGACAGTTTTAAGAAGGTTGAGCGCTATCCCTTTGATATGATAAGAACAGGGAGAACGGCATATTATAAGCAAGATTATGATAATACTTTATCAAAACTAATAAATTTACCCTGCTCTCTTGCGAGCATCAAGCCTCTTATCCAATCAAATTACGAAGGTCTTGATGTGGGAGTTTTTACTAAAACGAATGGAGATTGCATTTTAGTAATTGCCAATTATTCCACCAAAACAAAGGGTTTCATTTTAGAACTTGAAACTTCATTAAAATATAGTAAGGCAACTTGCGAAAACTGCAAAAATCTTCAAATGACTGAGGAAAACGATAAAATAAAACTCAATTTAGATATTGATTATTATGAAATTATTGAATTAAAAATATAGTCGGGAGTGACACAAAATGGAAATGACTATAAGAGAACGCTTTAATAGCTTTTTAAAAGGCGAAAAACCAGATAAAATTCCCTACACCATCGCATATTGTCTATATAATGACTATGCAAAAAATCCTGTTTGGCAAAAATATTTTAAACGCGGAATGGGTGTAACTGAAACGGAAGTTGTTTACAAGACGAATTTCAAAAATGGCGTTGAGCCAATTTCACAAGAATGGTCAGAAAATGGAACCAATTTTTATAAAAGTGGCTTTAAAACCCCCATTGGTGAAATTTACAAGTTATTTAAAAACGGTTGGGAAACAAGAATGCTTTTGCACAATGAAAATGATTATAAAATTATGAATTTTGTGAGCAAAAACACTTTTTATACTGAAAATTTTGAGCTTTGGAGAAATTGGGAACGTTCATTAGCCCCTCATCAAATTCCCTCAACCTATATTGGCAGAACCCCCATGCAACGCATTTTAGTTGACTTTGTTGGCTTAGAGGAATTTGGTCTTCAAATGTGCGACTACGAAGAGGAATTTTTAGAATTATATGAAAATTTAAAGAAAAACTTTATTGAACTTTGCGATATTACTGCCTCTTCCGATGCTATTTGGATAGCCTGTTTAGAAAATTTTAGTAGCGAAACCTTAGGTCCAAAGCGTTACCAAGAGTTTCATATCCCAGTTTATAACAAATGTTTCTCTCTATTTAATGAAGCAGGTAAATATGTTTCAACTCATTATGATGGAAGACTAGACAATTGCAAAGAGCTAATTGCAAAAGCCCCAATGCCTATTATTGAATCCCTTACAGAGCCACCAGAGGGCGATATGATGTACGACAAATGCAGAGAATATTTCCCAGAAAAGCGATTTATGGCAAATATCAATTTAGAAATCTATGAACTAAACAAAAATGACCTTATAGAAGCAGTTATAAACAAAGCAAAACGCGCATCCTTAGACGGAACGAAACTGCTTTTTGAAATATCAGAAGACATACCAAAGAATTTTGAAACCTCTCTTGATTATGTATTAGACGCTTTACAAGAATTAAAATATTAGGGTGGAAAACGCAAATGATAGGAAAAGATTACAATTATATAAAAAAACGTTGGCAACAATTTTGGGATAAAGAAAACCACGACCGACCTATTTTAATGATACTACTGTGCGCATAAAGTGTCAAGTAAGTAGCCATATGGCAAGTATGTGCTATTAAGAGCAAGTATTATCTGTGTGATATGTAGTTAAATTATGCCATATGGCGAAACACTCAAAGGCCGGTAATTCATAGCGATGGCCACCTGGCTGCTATATCCACTTGATTCCTAGCCTATCAACCAGGGCGGGCATTATTGCGATGTTTTAGCTCGGCGATGATGTCTTCGAGGGTTATACTCTTGGCTACGAA
>CAZFQD010000129.1:0-6077 GCA_964520885.1 uncultured Oscillospiraceae bacterium
CCTGTAGCGGACTTTCACCGCCAAACTACCGAATATGTCGGGCACACTAATAAAACAACCAGCCTAAAAGACTGATTGTTAAAAAATATTTTATTATATTAATTATCTTGTAAAAGTTTCTTTAACTTCTTATCAAATGTAAATATGTCATATCCATCAATTTTTTTATAACCTACAATTAAGCAGTCAATAAAATCTATGTTTTTATTCCAACTTGGCTACCTTTAATAATTTTATCAACTCCTCTTTTACTATAATTATATTATATGCTACTTTTATTACTACTTTTATTAATAAATCAATTGCATTTTACTTAATTTTTTTTTACTTGATTTTTTCAATTTATTTTTGTATAATACATAAGAATAATAATATTGAAAAGGGTGTTAAGTAAATGAAAAAAGAAGGACAAATCAAGGTTAATAGTGAAAATATTTTACCTATTATTAAAAAGTGGCTCTATTCAGATAAAGATATATTTATTAGAGAGCTAATTTCAAACAGTTGTGATGCCATTAATAAATATGATATGCTTATTTTGATGGGCGAGGCTAAAAAGGATGAGCAAAAACCTTTTATAAATGTTACTATTGATAAAGAAAAAAACACTATTAAAATCTCCGATAATGGCTTAGGTATGACTGAAGAGGAGGTTGAAAAATACATTACTCAAGTAGCTTTTTCTGGTGCCGAAGAATTTATTCAGAAATACAAAGAAAAATCTGATGTTGAAAAAGATATTATCGGGCATTTTGGTTTGGGATTTTATTCTGTCTTTATGGTAAGCGAATTAGTAGAAATTGAAACTTTGTCTTATAAAGAAGGTTCTAAGCCTGTCCATTGGACTTGCTCCGGAGCATCTACTTATGAAATTGAAGAGGGTAGTAAAACCTCAAGAGGCACTACTATAATTCTTACAATTTCAAAGAATGAAAAGGAATTTTTAGATGAATTTAAAGTAAAGCAAATTCTTAAAAAATACTGTGCTTTTATGCCTTATGAAATATTAGTAAACCCTAAAGAAGGGGAAGAAAACAAGCCTTTTAACAATACTACTCCTCTATGGCTTAAAGCTCCTAAGGACTGCACAAAGGAAGAATATGAGGCTTTTTATTCCGAAGTTTTTATGGACTTTAATCCCCCGCTTTTTTGGATACATTTAAATGTTGATTTTCCATTTAACTTAAAGGGTATTTTATATTTTCCAAAGCAAACAAATAAGGTTGAGGTTTTACCCGGTGAAATAAAACTTTATAGTAATCAAGTATTTATTGCCGATAACATAAAAGAGGTTGTCCCTGAATTTTTAATGCTTTTAAAAGGTGTTATTGACTGTGCCGACCTACCTTTAAATGTTTCAAGAAGCTTTTTGCAAAACGATGGTGATGTTGCTAAAATATCAAAACATATTAGCAAAAAGGTATCAGATAAACTTCATACTATTTTTAAAAAGCAAAAGGAAGATTACATTAAATATTGGGAGGACATCTCTCCATTTATTAAATTTGGTTGTATAAAAGAGGAAGACTTTTATGATAAAGTTAAGGATATTGTTTTGTATAAGACAATTAATGATGAGCATTTAACTATTAATGAATTGCCAAAATTAGAAGATGATAAGGTTTTTTATACTTCAGATGAAAATATACAAGCACAATATATTAAAATGTTTAAAGAACATAATTTGAATGCTCTTGTGTTAAATCATATGATTGATAGTCATTTTATTAGTTTTTTAGAGTATAAGGAAAAAAATATTAAGTTTAACCGTATTGACAGTGATATTTCAAAATCAATGACAAGCGAAGAAAACAAAGATGATAATGCAAAATTGATTGAAAAATTCAAAAATGCAATTGATAATAAGGAAATAACAATAAAAGTTGAAGCATTAAAGAATTCTTCAGCACCTGCAATTATACTGCTTTCAGAGCAATCCCGCAGAATGCAGGATATGAGTGCTATGTATGGTGGTTCTTTCCCCGAAATGAAAAGCGAAACTACAATTTTATTAAACTCTGGGAATGATATAGTTAAGGCAATTACTTCATTAAGAGGCGAAAAACAAAAACTTGTGTGCAGGCATATTTATGATTTGGCAATGCTAAGCCATAAGCCTTTATCAGCAGATGAAATGAGCGGGTTTATTGAGAGAAGCACTAATATATTGAAAATTGTGGCGAATGTGAAAAGCGAGAATAAGGAATAAAAAATGCCCCCTGTGATTTGATGTTACAGGGGGATATAATTTGGCTTTGGTTATTATTTGGATAATTGAATGTTATTTATACCATTCATCTTTTATAGATTTAATTTCTAAATCTTTCCACTGCTCTTTCCAAAGTTCATAATACGGAATATCATTTGATGATGGTGCAAGATTGCATGGGTCAATTTGAACAATAGAAGGCAAAACAACTGCATCACCAATTAAAAGACATTCTCCAGCTTTCAAAGTGGGCATCTTATCAATCAAATTGCCCAATGTGTCAGGAAGTAGTCGCTTAACATAATTTTGATCGTTAGGGTTTGTCAATCTCATAGCAAGAAAATTATTGCATTGCGAAAATATCGTTTCTGATATTTCTGAAGGGCGTTGACTTGCCAAAAGTAAAGAAACACCATATTTTCTGCCTTCCTTTGCAATTCTCTCAATTGATTGCTTAGAAGCTCTATATTTTGCCAAATCACTATTTGGCACATATTTATGTGCTTCTTCATATACCAACAGAATAGGTACATTATTGTTAATTTTTTCATTAACATTTTTAGCACATCTTAACCTTTTATAGAAATATCCATATTCAAATAATATTCTAGAGATTAAAGAAACGGTTATACTTAATACATCAAATGGAACACCGCTTAAATCAATAATTGTAACATTTGATTTCTTTTCCTCATAACTAATTAATTGTTTTAATGTTTTTTCAAAAGTAATATCTTCTGACTTTTTACCGAAAAGAAATTCTAATCTCTTGTCATTAATTTTATTTTCTAATCTATCTATAAAATTAATTAGTTTACCATTATTTGTACCCGTAGCTGATGAACCAGTATATGTTAAATCGCCTAAAAATAATTCATTTGAATCCGAATTATTAAAAACAAATGATTCTCCTTTTGAATTATTATATAGAATATTATTAGAAGTATCTTTTTTTTCATTATTTCTGTTTTTAACATATTTTAGTATTTGATTTATGTTGAAGAACAAGGGAGAATCAAAATGAATTTTATTCTTTTTAATATCTTCACCAATAAAATGCATTTTTCTATTATTGACAACTGCTTCCTTAAAAATATTTCTTTGATTATGGTCGTTAGCATCAGTATCAATAAAAAGTTCCTGTAATTCGTCACTATTTAACATCCAATACGGAAGAACCAAATTATTAATGTCAATAAAATTAGCATTAGGAAAAGCTGCTTTATATTCAGAATGAATATCAAAAATTACTATATGCGAATTATTTAACCCCTCATACTCTCCTTTTTTAGAATTAATAGCATTTTGAAGTATTTTTGCCACAGTATGAGATTTACCAGACCCAGTAGAACCAATAATTGCTATATGCTTATTAAAAAATTTATTTCCATCAACAGGTACAGAAATATTCTTATCTGTAGACAACTTTGAAAAGATAAATTTCTTTTCATTTTCAATTGATTCTGAAAATATTTTTTCTATTTCTTCTTGCTTTGCAGGTTCAACTTTTTTCGGCGGAATAGCAATGGTATCTCCACCTCTCTCAAATTTGCCATCTCGTATTATTCCCAATGGGTTAGCTTCTAAGATATATTTTCTATTTACCTCTCCATTTACTCCGTTGCTAACCTCAATAGAAAAATTTTCTATTATAGCAATGAGAACTGCATTATCATTATCAGCAATTCTAAGATAAGAACCAACTTTCAATTTTTCATCTGCTATTTGAAAATTAGCCAAATCATCTACAGAAATTCTTACCTTGTTGGGAAATACCGAAATGACTTCTGCGTTCAATTTTTCATAGTCTTTCATATAAATTCCTCCCTATATTATGTCAAAAATATTTTTTGTTTCTTCGATAGGTATTTTAATATGTTTGTGTTCATCATTTGAATAAAAACTTTTAGAAAAATAAAACTGATAAATTTCACGCGTGTTAGTTAATTTATTTAATATATCGTCAATATGTTCCTTTTTATTAATAATCTTAATATTTAATAAATTAGAATAATTGCGTTTCTTACAAAAAGACATAGCATTAAAATTTGCATATTCAAATTCAAAGCCATCTATAAATGCTATGTTATCAGATTGCAAGGCGTTTTTAACACTTAGCAATTTGCTCTTATTTACATTATGCAAATAAACATATGGACAAAATATAGTTGGTTCTCGCTTTGAATTTTTGCTCCAATTATTTGAGATTTTTAATATTAATGTTTTTAACTCTATTTCTGTAATTGTTTCATCACATTCTATTAAAAAAAATCTATCATATGGTGAGATATTGATTTTAGAAAAATATTCTGATTTTATACTATTACAATAAGATTTGATTCCGTTCTTTTTTAAAAACCAAATATTAAATAAAGGTTCTTTTGTGTTGATTTTACTAATAAAATCAGTCTTTGTTATGGTTCGTTCCTCAGTAATATGTTTAGTAGATAACTCTTTAACCAAATGTAGTGCATTACTATAATAGAAATGTTTTGCTTCAAAATCATTACATTTAAATATTTTTTTAATTTCACCAAAAATTGCTTCTTCTTGTTTGCAATATTCCAATGCGTTTATAACTATAAACAAATGTTTCAAAAAACCTTCAATTTGATCATCTGTTAACTTTAGTTCAATATGTTCTTGATGTTTTATCCTATTTTCTATATAAGTTAAAAATTTTTCTTTTGCGAAATCAATATTAATTATTTGTGGCAGTTTACTTTGGCCAGAGGAATAAAATCCGTATATTTTATAATTTAATTTTTTTTTAGGATTTTCAGAGTAATGTTTCAACATTAACCGAATAGGTTTTGCAATCACAGAATGGTTGTATTCGGTTTTCGCATAGTATTTACATTGAATAGCAGTTGTATCATCAACTGTATTTATATCTATATCTTCAATACCTTCAATGCAAACTGAATCATTATCATTTTGTAAGTTTAATAGTTGTAGTATGAATAAATCAAATTGATAAAAATAACCTTTAATTGTATCTGTTGCTTCTCTATTTTTCATTTTAAATTCCCTTTCCAAAATTAATAGAATATTTAATAAATGGAAATTATATAAATAGATACCTATTAACTAAATATTACCAACATTATATATTGATTTTAAGTAATTATCAACTGTTTTGTAATAATTAGGCTAAATATAGCACAAATTGGGCTTTTATGGTGTAAAAAACGCATATAATAGGTAAAAGAAAAATAAAAGAGGGGATATTGTCAATATGTTTGGGGTGGTTTTTCAATAATAATTAATGAAATAGTTTCGCTATGAAATACGGCAAAGCCGTAAAATGTTTAATAATGATATACCATTCGGTATGATATATGCTTCGCATATGATATACAACAAGTTGTATGATATAATATTTGCCCTTTCTTAATACACCGCAGTGTATATCATATTGTTTACAATATATCATACCGCTTGCGGTATATCATTTGACCGCAAGGGCAAATATCATTGAAAAAAGCCCTTTCGGGCTTTTTTCTGGAGCTAATGTCGGGAATCGAACCCGAGACCTCTTCCTTACCAAGGAAGTGCTCTACCGACTGAGCTACATCAGCAAAATAATTAAAAAATTAGTATCTTTACCTTGCTTATTGTAAAGTAAAAAGGGGGTATTGTCAATATGTTTACGATTTAATTTTTTCAGTTGTTAAGTGATATGCGGCTTTTTGCCGTGTGATATATTTTGCATTAGCAAAATGTGATATGATATAAATCCTAAAGAGATTTATATCGTTGAAAAAACCGACGTTTTCGTCGGTTTTTTCTGGCAGGGGTAGAAGGTTTCGAACCATCGGCACACGGTTTTGGAGACCGTTGCTCTACCAGCTGAGCTATACCCCTA
>CAZFQD010000130.1:0-5979 GCA_964520885.1 uncultured Oscillospiraceae bacterium
TTTAAAAAAAATACTTGTAATATTTTAATTAATATTGTATACTAAAAATAGTTTGTTATAAGAACGATATTGTATTGGTAATTTTTTATTATACGAGGAGGAATAATTTTGGAAAGTGCTGGTGTCGGTTTAGTACTTGAGTATATTGACAAAAACGAAAAAACATCTCAAAGAAAAATTTCTAAGGGTAATAATATGGCATTAGGATATGTAAATGCCATATTACAAATGTGCATAAAAAAAGGCTTAATTAAAATAGAAAAAATTAACAGTAGAAACATTAAGTATTTATTAACTCCTAAAGGGATAATAGAAAAAACAAAAACTACATATAATTATTTGCAAAGTGCAATTAACAGAGTTATGGCATTAAAAAGTAATTTAGATTTGTTATTTGAAATAGATGATACAAAACTTAAACAAATCGTTTTTTATGGTAAGAATGATGAATCACAAACTATTTTAAAACAACTAATCTCTGAAAAAAAATCAAATAATGTTGTTTTCACTGATGATTTTGAAAATGTTACAAAACTTGAAAGTGCAGTTATTGTTGTATGGCAACCGGAGGCACTTCAAAAATGTTGGATGAGTGGGGTTAAATGTATTAATATTTTAAACAATACTCAAATTGAAAACAATTATGACAAGTAAGAAAAAACTATTTATAATTATTAATATAGTATTAGTTGTGCTTTGGTGTGGGGTTATATTTTATCTTTCGTCAAGAACCGCACCACAGTCAAATGCTCAAAGCAGACCTATTTCGGGAGCAGTAGTTAGAACCATTGACAAAATTGAGAACAAAAATTCACCGGAGAATGTTCTAATTAAAAAAATTGCAGAATTTGATGACAAGTTAAGAGATGTTGCACATAGCGGTTGCTATTTTGTTTTAGCTTTACTAGTAGCTAATTTGATGTACTTATTAAAAATTTTTAAATGGAAAGCAGTTTTTATCACAATAATATTTTGTATGCTTTATGCACTAAGCGATGAGGTCCATCAACTTTTTGTTCCGGGCAGAGCGTTTCAATTAATTGATTTGACTAATGATTTAATAGGAGTAATTTTAGGTATTTTATTATATTTATTTTTTAAAAAAGCTCTCAAAAATATTAAAATATAAGCTATGGGGTGTTTAAATGTCATTCAGAAAAGAATTTTTACCATTTTATCTTCCAGATATTACAGAAAGTGAAATAGCTGAAATTGTAATAACATTAAAATCTGGTTGGCTTGCAAAAGGACCAAAAACGATTGAATTTGAAAAAAGGTTTGCAGAATATGTAGGAGCAAAATATGCAATTGGAATGAATTCTTGCACAGCCGCATTACATATAGCTTTGTTAGCAGCAGGAATTGGCAAAGGCGATGAAGTTATTACAACTCCAATGACATTTGTGGCTACAGCGAACACAATTATTCACTCAGGAGCAACTCCTGTATTTGTAGACATTAATGAAAAAGATGGTTGTATTGATTGTTCCTTGATAGAAAGTAAAATAACCAATAAGACTAAGGCAATTGTTCCGGTTCATTATTCAGGGCAATCCTGTGATTTGGATGAAATATATAAAATAGCCGATAAATATGGACTTTTTGTTTCAGAAGATGCGGCACATGCAATTTATACTGAATATGAAGGTAAAATGATAGGCAATTCGCCGAAAGGGGTAGTATCCTTTAGCTTTTATGCAACCAAAAACCTTTGCACAGGTGAAGGTGGAATGCTTACAACAAATGATGAGAAAATTGCCAAATGTGCAAGAATGTTAGTTACTCATGGAATGAGTAACAATGCATGGAATCGCTATGGAAAAGGTGGTTCTTGGATGTACGATATAGAGGAACCAGGATATAAGTATAATATGTTTGATTTGCAAGCGGCTCTTGGTTTAAAGCAATTAGAACGATTAGAACAAATGCAAAACAGAAGAGAAGAAATAGTTAATATATATATTGGAGGACTAAAAGATTTAAAAGGATTAAGTATTCCAGTAGTAAATGAATATACCTCAAAACATTCGTGGCATTTATACATAATAAGAGTTGATGAAGAAAAAGTTGGAATTAGCAGAGATAAATTCATTGAAGAATTAACAAAACGCAACATTGGAACAAGTGTGCATTTTATACCAGTTCATTTAATGAGCGCTTATAGAAACCGTTTTGGTTATAAAGAGGGAGATTTTCCTGTAACAGAAAAATGGTTTAGCCAAATTATATCATTGCCATTATATTCAACAATGACAAATGAAGATGCAACTTATGTTGTTAATGCAGTTAGAGATATTATTTTATAGTTAATGGAGGGAATTACTTATGTATCAAAAGGTTTTTAAAAGACTTTTAGACATTTTCTTTGCAGTGATTGGATTACCAGTATTATTGCTGATTTATATGTTTGTTGCCCCGTTGATTAAACTTTCAGATAAAGGCCCGGTCTTTTATAACACTAAGAGAATTGGAAAAGATGGTAAACTCTTCAAGATGTTTAAATTCCGTTCTATGATGGTAAATGCCCCTGATATCCGATTACCTGATGGGTCTACATATAACGGCAAAGATGATCCAAGAGTGACTAAAATTGGCAAGTTTTTGCGAAAGACTTCACTTGATGAGTCTCCTCAAATTATAAATGTCCTGTTAGGCGATATGGCTTTAATTGGGCCAAGGCCAGATCCACCAGACTGGCTTGATAAATATAATGAAAAAATTAAGGTTTTTCTGTCAGTAAGACCAGGTATAACTGGGTATAGCCAAGCCTATTTTAGAAATTCTGCTGATGGTGAAGAAAAAATGAAGAACGATGCTTATTATGCACTAAATTGTTCTTTTATTTTAGATGTTAAGATTTTCTTCAAAACGATTGCAGTTGTCATTAAAAGAGAGAATACCTATAAGGATACAACAAGCGAAATATTATCCGAGAGTATTACCGTAAGTGCAGAGATAGACAACAAGGAGGAGAATATCGGTGCAGGAATTAATTCATGAATATGGAAGCGAGTTTGATTGGGAATCAAATAGCGGATACATAAATGACAATCTGAAACAAACTTTTTTTCAAGATGCTGAGTACTTTAGAAGCGGAAGAGATGCATTAAAAGCAATAGCTTTAAAGTATAAAGGTCAGTATAAACGGGTTTTGCTTCCGGCACTTTGTTGCAAATCTATGGTCAGGCCATTTGAAATGAACGGGTATGATATTTCATACTATAAACTGAATCAAGACATTTCTGCCGATTTTGAAGACATTTTATCAAAAATGCAATCAAATGTTATATTCCTATACATTAATTACTTTGGTGCTTTATCGTTAAGCGACGAGAAACTTAATTTAATTCAGAAACGATTTGAAAACTCAATAATAGTTGAAGATAGAACACATGATATATTGACGCATAGAATTAATAAATTCACACCAAACTACATTGTATTTAGTATTCGCAAATGGATTGCTATACCGGACGGAGGCATTCTATATTCTTCATCTGAGCTAAGTGGTTTTCCAAAAGAAAAGGATACATACTTTGGAGATATTAGAATAAGAGCATTAAAAAACAAAAGTGAATATCTTAAATCAGGAAACATTCAAATCAAGACTCTGTTTAGAAATAAATTGGCCGAAGCTAATTGCTATTTGGATACAAATGATATAGTAGCTGATATATTACAAGAGTCATATGAATTATTGCAACATATAGATTTTAAAAAAATAGCACAACAGAGGCGAGAAAATGCACAGGTATTATCTCAACTTTTAAAAAATATTGGCGGTGTTAAAAGCATCACATCAGATGTTGAACGGAGCTTTTTTTATTACCCGATACTAATTGAAAACAGAGATGCAATTCAATTGGCTTTAGCGGAGAAAAATATATATTGTCCCATTATATGGCCTATGCCAAAGCGAGCTGTTGGCTTATGTAAAGTATCAGATTATATTTCTGAACATATGCTTGCATTGCCATGTGACCAGCGTTATAAAACATCTGATATGAGGCATATTGTTGGTATACTAAAAAGAATTTTAGGAGAATAGACTGATGAAAAAACTGATGATTCTCGGTGCAAGTATCTTGCAGATTCCCGCAATATTAAAGGCAAAAGAGATGGGATTGCAAGTCGTAGCCGTTGATATAGATAAGAATGCCATAGGGTTTAAGTATGCTGATATATGCCTTGAAATTAGCACGATAAATATACCCAAAGTTGTTGAGGCAGCTAAGCAATATAACATTGATGGAGTTATGACAATAGCAAGCGATATGCCGATGCGGTCAGTAGCTATAGTAGCAAAAGAATTAAACATAGTTGGAATTAGCGAAGATACGGCATTAAAAGCTACCAATAAAGCTTTGATGCGGGAGTGCTTGCGAAAGCATAATGTCCCAATACCTACATTTTTCAGAGTTAATAGTTACGAGGAATATCTTGATATTGTTCAGCAATTTAGAGATAAATTCATCGTAAAACCTGCTGACAACTCAGGAAGCCGTGGTGTGTTTTTAATAAACGATATTTGTGATAAAGAATCAATTGAATACGCTTTTGAATATAGTAAAAAGCATTCTTGCAGTGGTGAAATAATCGTTGAAGAATATATGGAAGGTTCAGAGGTAAGTGTTGAAACCTTGAGTATAGACGGTACTGTACATATTATTGCGATTACTGATAAGTTGACAACCGGTGCACCAAGATTTGTTGAGATGGGACATTCGCAACCAACGCACTTACCTGTCAAGGTTAAAGAAAAAATAGAATTGGTTGCAACTGCTGCGGTTAAAGCAATAGGGATAGAGAACGGTCCTTCCCACACTGAAATAATGGTAACAAGTGATGGGCCAAAAATTGTAGAGCTTGGTGCTAGACTCGGTGGCGATAACATAACCACTCACTTGGTTCCACTGTCAACAGGGGTTGACATGGTCAAGTGTTGCATTGAGATAGCCTTGGGGCATAAACCAGACTTGCAAAGAAAGTATGAAAAAGGCTCTGCAATTAGGTATTTTGAAACACACGCAGGCAAGATAAGGGAAATCGGTGGTGTTGACGAAGCTAATCAATTGGAAGGTATCAAACAAATAAGCTTTGTTAAGAGCATTGGTGACTGTGTTAATGAAATTAATAGTAGCTCTGATAGAGTAGGTTTTGTTATTGCACAATCTGATACGGCAGAAAATGCTGTTGCGATTTGTCAGAAAGCAAAGAAACTAATAAAAATAAGTGAATGTATAGTATAAGTAGTTTTGTAATTTAAAACAAGCCACACCGGAAATTAATATATATGTATAAAAGGGAGATATAATTGATGAAAAGAATCTGGTTCGTAAGCCATTATTCAATGCCACCTAAATACGAAATGAGAATAAAGACGCAGATGTATGCTCATTATCTTAATGCAAAAGGATATGAAACTAAGATTTTTTCTGCAAGTACTATTCATAATACGGATATAAACCTAATTACTGATAATTCTCAGTATATTTGTTGCAAATACGATGATTTAGATTTTGTTCATATTAAGTGTAATGATTATTCAGGAAATGGATTAAAAAGAATAAGGAATATGTTTGAATTCGCAAACAGGTTTAAAACAATAGCTAAAAATTTTCCGCTTCCCGAAATTATCGTTGCCGATGTTAATTGTATTAACTATGAGCCTATTTATAAATTTTGTAAAAATAATAATATTAAGTTTTATATAGATATGCGGGATTTGTGGCCAATGTCTATCGTAGAATATTATGGCTATTCAGAGAGCAATCCTGTAATCAAGTATCTTTATTTAAGAGAGAAAAAAATGTATAAATGTGCTGAAGGCGTGATTTTCTCTACGGAAGGTGGGAAAGATTATATAAGGGAAAAGGGTTGGGATAAATATCTTGATATAAATAAATTTTACTATATAAATAACGGTGTTGACCTTTCTTCATTTTATCAAAGTATTGTTGATAACCAGTGTGATGATTC
>CAZFQD010000131.1:0-5901 GCA_964520885.1 uncultured Oscillospiraceae bacterium
CACCTCCAATATACTTGTATCATTTTTTACACTTTTACTTGATTTTATACTATTACTATGCTATAATCGGTTGTAAAAGTGATACAAAATATATTTGGAGGATTAATTAAAAATTGAATGTAAAAACCCTTTATTTATGAGCTTTTCACATTCAGAGTTGGCTTTGCCAACATTGAATAACTCATAAGTAAGTTATTCAGTAAGCCCTAAATATCACAATAATAAATGAAAAATTAATATTATATTTTAAGGAGAGAAATATGTTGTGGCTGAGTTTTGTTTAGAATGTTGGAATAAATTAAATGACGACAATCTGACTAAGAAAGATGTCGTCATTTCAAAAGGCTTAGATTTATGTGAGGGTTGTGGGAAATTTAAGCAAGTCATTATTTGCTATAAAAAAAGAAAAGAAAAGCATAAAAAAAGCGAAAACTAAAGTTTCCACTTTTTCGCCATATCTACAAAGTATTTATGAAAACATAAATTATCCGAAATCTCCGGATGAAATGATGTTGCAAGCATATTATCTTGTTGCACTGCAACAATTTTATTATTAATATTGGCAAGCACCTTAACATTACCCAATGCTTTTTCAACCCATGGTGCACGGATAAACGCAAGGGGTATTTCATCACAACAAATCTCTGGGATTACTATTGTAGTTTTAAAACTGTCAAGTTGACTGCCATAGGCATTTCGTTTAACCACAATATCCATAACCCCAAGATGAACGGTATCTTCCCCCACAATCTCTTTTGCTAATAAAATCATACCCGCACAAGTGCCCCATACAGGCATACCTTGCTTTATCTTTGACTTTATTGGGTTCATTAAATCAAAGATATTTAAAAGTTTTCCAATTGTTGTACTTTCTCCGCCGGGCAGTATTAAACCGAAGATTATATCTAAATCGTTTATTGTTCTAACTTCAATTGCCTGAACATCTTCTATACTGTTTAACATCTTAATGTGTTCAACAACAGAACCTTGTAAGGCAAGTACACCAATGCAAATCAATGTTACCACCCTCTATTTGCTAATGTGTTTTCAGGAGAAATTTCAGATATTTCAATGCCTTTCATAGGCTCGCCTAAATCCTGCGAAACTTCTGCAATTATTTTAGGGTCATTGAAATATGCTGTTGCTTTTACAATTGCTTTAGCTGTTTTTTCTGGGTTTTGAGATTTAAATATTCCTGAGCCCACAAATACTCCCTGTGCTCCAAGTTGCATCATAAGAGCGGCATCAGCAGGAGTTGCAATTCCACCGGCGGCAAAATTTACTACCGGCAACTTTCCGGTTTTGGCTAACTCAACAACCAATTCATAAGGAGCACCAATATCCTTTGCAAATGTCATAAGCTCCTCTTTTGGCAAATTGACAAGTTTTCGTATTTCACCCATAATAGTTCTCATATGTCTAACAGCCTCAACAACATTGCCTGTGCCGGCTTCACCCTTTGTTCTAATCATTGCCGCACCTTCGCCAATTCTTCTTAGTGCTTCCCCTAAATTTCTCGCTCCGCATACAAATGGGATTTTAAATTGATGCTTGTCTATATGAAACATTTCATCAGCTGGTGTTAAAACTTCGCTTTCATCAATATAGTCTATCCCTAATGCTTCAAGAATTTGAGCTTCAACTATATGTCCAATCCTCGCTTTAGCCATTACAGGAATTGAAACCGCTTTTTTTATTTCTATAATCATTTTTGGATCGGACATTCTTGCAACTCCGCCCTGCTTTCTAATGTCAGAAGGAACTCTTTCAAGTGCCATAACAGCAACTGCACCAGCTTCATTGGCAATTATAGCTTCCTTCACATTTGTAACATCCATAATAACTCCGCCCTTTAACATTTGGGCAAGATTTTTGTTTAATTCATATCTTTCGTTCATTGGTTTGTTCCTCCTACATAATCTTATAAATATAATTATACTATATTTTATTATTTCTTTTCGTTCTCCTTAAGTTTTTCCATTAAGTTATCCATATGCTTTATATCTGCTTTAATTGAAGAAACCTCTAATTCAAAGGGAGTTTTTTTCCTTTCAATAATTATAGGATTATTTTCTAAGGAAAATTCCTCTTCTAAAATATCTATAGTTAAATATCCACCGTTTGCATATTCATATCTTTTCAATTATTTCACTTCCTTTGAAAATACTCTTTTATATTATATCAAAAAAAATATAATTTTTTAAGTGTTTTTTAAAAAAAAGTTTAAAAATTTTTATTTTGCATAAAAATAATTAT
This sequence comes from uncultured Oscillospiraceae bacterium, assembly GCA_964520885.1. GTDB lineage: Bacteria > Bacillota > Clostridia > Oscillospirales > SIG519 > CAZFQD01. The sequence goes on from CAZFQD010000131.1 coordinate 2,257, forward strand.
AAAGGCAACAATAAATATGAAAACTCATTAATTAAGGAGTGATTATATGGTTTTCGATAGAATTGCTCTAATTTTAATAATAATTGGAGCTTTAAACTGGGGAAGTATAGGAGTTTTCGGTTTTGATATTGTTGGTTGGATGTTTGGTGGTCAGCTTATGACTATTAGCAGAGTAATCTTTACAATAGTTGGATTAGCAGGTGTTTGGGCTATTTCCCTTTTGTTTAGAGACAATGAAAGAATAGTTGAAAAAAAAAACTCACTAATTCCTTAAAACACAAAGGGACTGCTTATTTCATAAGTCAGTCCCTTTGTGCGTTATTATTTTAATTGAAGAAAGCAACTTTAATTGTCATTTGTCAATTATTCTACATCTTTGCCATAATTTAAAGTATAAAGCCATTCTACTTTATCGGTAGATTTTAACTTATAAGACGAACAACCGACAGAAGGTTTAACTCCATTTACTTTATATATCCATCCGCTTTCAGTATTAACGCTCTTTTCGGCCAAATTATCAATTGAACGAATGTAAGCTAATCCAAAAGATTTTGAATAAGAAAGCTGAATATTGTTATCCTTACAAACCTTTTCAAGCACTGCAAAAACCGAAACCTCATCAGTTATATCAACATTCCCCTCAAATACTGTTTTAAGATGAGTTTTTATTAAAAAATTCGCATCCATCTTTTCCTCAACTTTTGATGAAACTTCCTCACTTGAAATAATACTTGACGAAATGTTACTACTTTGTATATTACTTGATGCAGTATTGCTTGAAATGTAGTTTTTATTACTCGATAAATTGCTACTGATATACACATTGTTACCACTATCAATAGTTGTGTTAGATATTGTAGTGTTACTACTTATCGTATTACTGCTAACTTCTTGACTGCTTTCTTTAGATAATTCCATTATTTTGTTAATTTTATTTGTAATGTTTTTATCCTTACAAGAAGAAAGAATTAATACAAGTAATAAAATAAAAATTAATGAAATTTTTAGTTTCATACTATAACTTCTCTCTGATTTTTTAACTATCAATTCCCAAAATATGCTTTTTCATTTTAATTAAGTCGCTTATGGAAATTGAAGTATCGTTGCACAAATCACCTGCGGATAGATAAGCACCTGATAACTCGCTTATTAATAACAAATGTTGTTTCATAATTGCTAAGTCACTTATGGTAGCTTCGCAATCTCCGTCTAAATCCCCTTTTACTGATACGGTATATGATTTTTCAACATCCAATGCACCATATACATACACCTCAATAGAAACACCGGTTCCCACCTTTGTGTAAATTCCCGTATAATTGGCATCATTTATTTGAAGCAAGTCTTTGTCTATCAATTTAACCGTAACACCACTATCCAAAGTTATACTTGCTAAAAAATCTTCAATACTTGTATTTTCGGCAACTCCCATTAATATTCCATCTGCCGTGGCAGTCATTGATGGATTCCAATGTGCAGTAGAAAAAGCAAAGTTAGTGCTTGAAAGCATTTTGAATGGACTTCTGCCATTTTTCATTGAAACTAATGCAAAAAAGGTTTGTGCTGTTGAAAAACCGTCAAAAGTTTGTTCGCCATTAATTGAAATTCTATATGAACCATTAGTATTTTTAAATGCCAATAATCTGTTTGCCAAACCTTTATATTCTAAACTAAATGGGTCTTTACCCAAATCAACTAACGCTGTTATAACAACTGAATCTGTGCTTGCACTTTCTTCTTGAACCCAATTTCCGCCACCATCTTGAACCCAACCTAAAAATCCTCCATTTGCAGCTTGCTGAGTTTTAATGTAACTAAGAGCACCGTTAATAACATCCTCCGTGCCTGCAACATCTCTATGCCCTGCTAATGCCCAAAGCATCATTGCAGTAGAATCGGTGTCGGAATAACCCCAATATCCAAAGCCACCGTCAGCATCTTGTTGAGAAATCAACCACTCTGTTGCTTTTGTTTTATTATAATCAGCCTTTGCCGCATCAAGTGCTAACATAGCAATAAAATGCGAATAAATTGAGCCTCCAAAATCACCGTCAACCCCTTGCTTTGCTATTAACATTGCCACTAAATCTTTACCTTCTACATATGTTGAGGGGTTTTTGCCACTTGACAAGGCAACTAAAATAAATTTGGACATTAAGCCTATTTCACTGCCATCGGTATTATCAATATCTGCTGCTACTAACCCTGCATCTTCTTTATTTAAAGAAAACTCCTCGCCATCAATTTTATAGCCTAACTGGGCAAGAGCCAAAGCCTCTTCGTAGCCACTGATTTCCAATCTGTTGTTTAAATAATAATTCTCTGTAGCAGATACCTCGTCTGTCACATTTAGTGTTTCTGTTGCTGAGGCTGTAATATTAAAAATTAACAATACTGCCATAAATACTAATACAAATTTTTTCATCTTTTTTACTCCTATTTATTATTTTTCAATCTAAATAAAAAACCACTCCCATAGAAAAATGGTAGTGGTAAAAAGCAAAAAAGCCAAAAACACACAAACCTATTCTCCGTAGGTGAAATTGTGATTTGTTTTGGCAGGTCTTCTGACTTAGGTTCATAAATGCTTTTACCTTCCCGTTTCCAGTGGTATTTTTCGCATCTCCCCAATACAGCGGCGGGACCGTTTGAGATTTAAACTCAATTCCCTATTAAGCCTTTCGGCACCTAAACTTTTATTAAATTGTGTTCTTAATATATCATTTAGTTTTCATTTAGTCAAGCACTTTTTTATAAATTTTTATATTTATTTTTCCCTTCTTCAAAAATATTTCGTCCATTGCAATCTATGCCAACAATTAAGGGAAAATCTTTTACAGTTAACTTTTTAATACTTTCACAACCCAAGTCTTCAAATGCTATAACATCACAACTTGTAACACAGCTTGCAATTAATGCTCCCGCTCCTCCAATAGCACAAAGATATACACTTTTATATTCTTTACAAGAATTAATTACCTCATTTGAACGCTCTCCTTTGCCTATCATAATTTTAAGCCCTAAGGATATTAATCGTGGAGAAAATTTATCCATTCTGCCAGAAGTAGTAGGACCACATGAGCCAATAATATCTCCTTTTTTTGTCGGAGTTGGTCCCATATAATAAATAACGGCATTTTCAAGAGCAAAAGGCAATTCCCCCCCATTGTCCGAAAGTTCAAAAAGCCTTTTATGTGCAGAATCTCTTGCAGAATAAATAACGCCGGAAAGCAAAACCTTATCTCCTACATTAAGCGAAACTATATTTGATAAATCATTAGTGTCTAACAAAATACTCATAGGGAAAAACTCCTTTACATCTCTCCGTTTTTATACTATTCAATTTCCTTTTCATTATTTTTAATTATACCATATATGTTTTAAAACACAAGTGTCGCTAAATACTACCATAATGCAAATATCATTAAACACCCCGTACACCGTTACATTTGAAAAAAAAAACAATTCCTGTAAAAAAAAAAAATTATTTTACCATAAATTCTTCATTTTAAATCGTATTATAAATGTAAGGGCAATTAAGATAGCAATTGATTAAACACTTTTTTCATATAACACCCTCCTTTCATTTTCAGGTACTGTCAAAAATTTTACTTTAAAAACAGCTGACAGCACCTAATTTTCGCT
>CAZFQD010000132.1:0-5862 GCA_964520885.1 uncultured Oscillospiraceae bacterium
AATTGTTTAACTCCCAATATTGTATGTTGTAAAGATGAACAGTGGCAGGCTGGACGCCCAAACCGCTAATAATAGGCTTAACATCGCCACCATACGAAGTGACAATAATTGGCTTATCGGGTGTTCCGGAACCTTGTGGTTTGAATTGACCTTCAAATATTGCATTTGATTTAAAACAAATCACATCTCCAGGACTAAAAACCATGCTATTAACCTTGCCTAAGGTTTTCCATGGCTTTTGTGTGCTTTTCCCGCTATTGTTATCATCTCCGTTTGCGGAGTCTACGTAATATGCTAAATTCTTTGCAACCACAGTAGATGAAACAGGAGATGAAGTAGAATTACTAATATCTGATTTTGAGACTATACTACTACTAACTATTACAGAATCAGAACTTATATTGCCAATACTACTACTTTGCAAATCAATATTACTGCTTTTTTCAGATGATGTTGAATTGCTACTTGTTGAATTGCTACTATTTTGTTTATTGGGATTTGAACAGCTTATCAATGTAAAACTTAAAAAAATTATTATAGTGATAAACATTAAAAAACTATGATTGAACTTATACATATTCATAATAAAACCATCCTTATATTATATTCTTGTATATTTATTATAAATTGATTTGTTTTACTATACAATCTTCATTTTTTTACAATATAATCATTTCTTATCCTGAATTGAAATTCCTATGTTTTTCATTGAATTTCTGTAATCCTGTGGGTTAATTCCAACATGTTCTTTAAAAAATCTTCCAAAATTAGTATGCTGTTCAAAACCAACCAATTCTGAAATAGCACTTATTTTTAGTTCACTGTCATTAAGAAGCTTTTTTGCTTTATTTATTCTGGCAATGGAAATATACTTTTTAATATTTTCTCCTGTGAATTCTTTATAAATTCTTGAAAGATAAGCAGGATTGTAATGTACTAAATCGGCAAGACTTATCAAACTCAAATCGCTACTTAGATTTTTGTTTATATAATTATGAAGAAACTCTATCATCTTATTTGATTCTGATTTTGAATATTGCTTTCCGTATTCAATTATATTAATAGTCATCATTTGTAAGTATTCAACGGCTGTTTCCCATGTCTTATGACAATTAAAATCCATCAAATTATTTAATGAATTTTCCCCGGTAAAATTATCAACCAAATGATTGTTGTTTATAGTAGATAATAAGAAAAGCGAAATTTTATAATAAATCTCTTGAAAATAGTATTTATTCTTATTATTTAACATTCTCTCATTTATCAAGCATTTATAAAAATCTTCTATTTTTTTAATGTCGCCTTCCCTGATGAGGGTATCAATATCATCGCATATTAAATTTAAACTAAAATCATCGTTTTTATTTTGCTGTTCATTTTCCATATCATTATAACAAATAAGTATCTCCCTGTTACTACTACTATGATAATAAAAAATCATCCGTTTTAATTGCTCAAAATTTTGTTTGATTTCATACCAGTAAATAGAGTGATTGCCAATAGCAAATGAAACTGAAATGCCTAAGGAATCATATATTTTTTCTTGTAAAATAGGCAAATTACCATTAATTATGGAAAAGCACACTTTTTCCATATTTTCAATGCTTGTATATGGACTAAATTCAATAGGTTGTATATACCAAACAATATTACTTTTATCAATGGAAAATCCAATACAGTTACTACTTTGAATCATATAATTTTCAAATTCATTTATTATCACTTCATTGGTTGTAATAATATCAATTCTATCATTCTTAATAAGTTCTGTATTGGTTAAAGCTGTTACAAGGAAAAGCTTCTTTGTTATATCAAATTTAATATCATACTTTTCAAAAAGCTCCTGATTTATACTTTTACTGTCAATTTTATTCTTTAGTAAATCTTCCATAAAATATTTTGCATAAATCTTTTTGTTATCGTTTAAAATATTCTTAGCCTTTCCTATAAGCTCATTACTGAATGAATCAGCTTTTATTTCATTAATAAATTCTTTCACCGTATTAATGATGGTTTCTATTTTTTCTGTCTTTAATAAAAATTTTGTATTATTATATTTATTAACTGTATAAATATTTTCAAATTTGCTATGAGCAGTAAGAAAAATTACCTTACTGTTTATCCATCTTTGATTGATTTCCTGAAATAGTTGTATTCCTGTCATTTGAGGCATATGAATATCCGTCATCACAATATCAAACCTGATTCTGTTCAAAAGTTCAAGTGCTTCATTTGCAGAGTATGCCTTATAAATATCTAAATCCAATTCTTTTCTATTTTTAAATATTTCATAGAGTGAATCACATATATATTCTTCATCATCAACAATAAGCAGATTATACATAGTTAGCCTCCTTGATTTTCATTTTTTAATAAATCCAATGTGATTATAGCTTTTATCCCTGCTTTACTATCCAGTTCAAATCTTAAATAACTGTTTTCGCCATACATTATTCTTATCCTACGGTGAATATTCACAATAGCGGATATATGTTCATTATTATCGTCCAGCATAGAATTCAGTTTATTAACTGTTTTCAAATTTGATTTTTCTCCATTATCTTTCACAGTAATTTCAACAATATTGTCTCTTTGGTTACTATATACCTCTATTATTCCTAAACGAATATTTTGCTTAACAGCATGTTCAACTGCATTTTCAATTAATGGTTGGATAATCAACCTTGGAACTATTACATTTTTAATATTTTCATCCAAATCATAAATAATAATTTTAAGATGTCTTTTAAAACGCATAACCTGAATATTTGAATAAGTTTTTACATGATAAAACTCATCATTTAAACTATTATAATCATTATTATTTTCTGCGATGTATTTAAAATAATCTCCTAAATGTTGAATGAAATCTTCGGCATCGTTATATTTCTCACTGTTTATCATTGTTTTAACCATAAAAAAACTATTAAATAAAAAATGCGGATCTATTTGAGCCTGTAGCTGCTTTAACTCGGCTCTTTTTGTAAGAATCTCCTGTTTATAGACCTGATTTATTAATTGCTCAAGATGAATTACCATATGGTTAAAACCATTAATTAGGTATTTAAAATCATCTTTTTTTTCATATTCTATTATGTAGTTTAATTCACCCTGTTCAACCTTTTGAATACCATTTATTAACAACCTAACAGGTTTTTGTATAATTCTGAAAATTAAAAACGAAAACAAAATTACCATAGAAATTGTTAATGCTATTAAGAATGTCAATATTTGCTTATAATTTAAGAGGTTGTTCAAATATATATTATTTGTTACATATTGTATCAATGTCATATCAAGATATTCCGAATAAATATAAGTGATAACAATAGTCTTGTCTTTATATGTATGAAATATAACATCTTCATTAGATTTTTTTATATTTTGATTGACAATATTCAAAATGTAAGAAGGCATTGAAGAGTCATCTTGATTGTTTACTATAAAATTAATATCCTGATTTGAATTAGTGAATATTATCTCAGAGTCGTTTTCTGTTGCACATATTTTTAATTTTTGGAGAATAGCATCTTTTGAAATTTTTGCATCTATAATCAATAAAGGCTGTTGCAACTTTCCTTCAATATAGAATTTTTTAATGGCGAAAATATGTAATTGATTATCATAATTTATTATTCCTGCACCGCTTTTCTTATCGGTATTCCACATTTTATTATAATCGTCTAAATTCAGTTTCGCCATATATTGCATAGCGGATAATGAATATTCAAGTGGCAATATATATGTCGTCACATCCAAAAGATATTCACTGCTATCCTTAGATGAAATTAATTTATCTTGAAGCCTTATCATAGCTTGATATTGTGTAAACGCATCTGTTAAAGGAATATTTGTCAAAACATTTAGGTCTCTGTCCTCAAGATAGCCATATATTAATTTATTGATTTTTCTTATTTCATTTTCAATATTACTTATTGTATATTTATTATTCATCATTAAAGATGATGAAATTTCTTTTTTTACAAGGCTCAGACCATAAAAATATACGGTAAGGCAAAGAACGAAAATAGGAAGGATTATTAATGTAAATGTGAAAATTGTTTTCCCAAAAACAGAATTTTTGAATTTCAATATATACTTTTTCATTACCCAATCACCGCCTTTTCAATTACCGTCTTTATTTTATCATCATATATGTTTATTATATCACTAATAAACATTAATGCAATTACTTTTAAATTCCAAAAATGTATCCGAAGTTACTTAATTCAACTTCGGATACCCCATGTAATTTCAGCAGACCATTTTTGGGAAAACACAACTATTGACAAAATAGACTTAATTAAACTTTTTTACCCTTTTAAGAAAAACGATAACTCCCATAAATACTAAAGAAAATATTAGTAAAATAGCAAAAATAATTATGTTGCTTTTTTCACCTGTATCTGTATTATTAATATTACTATCAATGCTACTGCTACTGCTACTGTTAAGGATATTTCCAAAAAGACTATTTAACCAAAGGGTATCATTCGTTATTACAAAATTACCTACAACATTAGTATCAAACGAAACAATATTATTTTTGCAAGATGCACCTAAAGTCTCAAATGTCCCATCATCTTTAACCAGATTTACAAATAATGATGTTTCATTAAGAAATCTAAAAGGAATCGGAATGGATACTGTAACATAACCACTTAAGTTGAATGGTACCGAATCTTTTAATAATTGAAGATTGTAAATCATAAAATTATCTGAATTCTGACATGTTTGAAAAGTTTTATCATATACATCCCCTGATATAAGTGCACAAGAGAATAAAGAAACATCATCAATATTTTTCCCCTTTACAGTAATTCCTGTTACTGTATCAGTCAAGGTTCTTTTTGCACCAGGTTCATCAATGGGTATATTAGTAGCTAATAAATTATAATATGTTGTTATATCATCATTTGTTAGTGCAGTTTTATAGAACTCAATGTTATCAATAGACATAGGAGGTACATTAGCAATTAGGGCATCATACCACAAAAATACTCCGAGCCCAATGGTTGATTGCGTAGTATCCGCTGAAAGAGTATCAAGTGATAATGGTACTGCTTTAGTTATTACCAATTCACTATCTATATAAATATAATATCTTCTATTTGGCTGATCAAACACAAAGCATATATGATGCCATTTGCCATCAATAAAATCATCCTCCTGATCGCTCCAACTCCAACTGTGATCTGTGCCACTAGAGGCTATACCCATACCATAATTAACAGTTTCATTGCCATTTCTGTTAATTGCAAATACAAATCCGGGAGTATAGTCACCCCATACACCCGTTACAAAAAGCCTGTAAGTTTGTGTGCAAGGTGTATCTGAAGGAAAATTAACCCAAAAAGAAGCTGAAAATGCATCTGTTCCAAATTTAAATGCATCTGCGTCTGCTTTCAAATAATTAAGCATATCAAAAGACATGTATTTACCCGAAGGTCCATTTTCCCCCGCGACTCTATCTTTATATATCGGACTACCTACAGCTGAAGCATTATTTCCTGCGGCACCTGTATCTTTACCGGTTCCATCGTCAAATGCATAACTCATCCATGGATTACTTAATACAGTAATATTTGGGTTAGTGCTTGGATCACTGTTTGAACTACTACTTGAACTACTACTTGAACTACTACTTGAACTACTACTTGAACTACTACTTAAATTACTACTTGAACCACCACTATCAGTATAAAGATTTGTTATATCATTTTGTGTAAGTTTGGACTTATAAATGGCTATATTATCAAGTGATACCGGAACAGCACCGGTTGGTAAAATATCGTCCAAAACAAAAACTCCTAATCCAACTGTGCTAAATGTTGTTTGTGCCGAAAGATTAGTAAGTGTTGT
>CAZFQD010000133.1:0-5816 GCA_964520885.1 uncultured Oscillospiraceae bacterium
ATAACTGTAATTCACTGTGGAAATTAAAAGAAAAAATATATAAAGAATTAGATATTGATATAATTGTCTCAACTCCTTATATGTATAATATGTTGAAAAAAAGCCCAATAACTAAGCACTTTGAAAATGTTCATATTATCCCTTTTGGGATAGATTTAAATAAATTTTGTAGTGATAATATTTTAAGAGAAGAAACAAGAAATAAGTTTAACATACCAAAAGATGATGTAGTTTTGTTCTTTAGGGCACAAAAAGAATTTAAAGGAACTCAGTATATAGTTGAGGCTTTAAAGATGCTTAAATCTAATAAAAATATTACTTTAATAAGTTGTAGTGAAAAAGGATTATTAGAAGAACTTACCGAAAAGTATAATATTATTGAACTTGGATATGTAGAAGATGATGAAATAGTTAGTGTATATAATGCTTGTGATATTTTTTTAATGCCTTCAAAAGGTGAAAGTTTTGGTATGATGGCAATAGAAGCTATGGCTTGCTCAAAGCCTGTAATTGTATTTGATAATACAGCATTACCTTTTGTAACTTTTGCTCCCGATTGTGGAGTATTAGTCAAAGATAAAAGCTCTTACGAATTATCACAAGCAATCAAATTATTAGTAGAAAATGAAGATGAGAGAAATAGACGAGGTGTTTTAGGCAGAAAATTAGCCGAAGAACATTACGATATTAATGTGTATAACAAAAAAATGTTAGAGATATATGAAAAAGCCAATGAAAGACAAATCAATAAAAAACAAAAGCATAACAAAAAAAATAGAGTTGATTATAGTTCACCACAAGTTCAAGTATTATTACATAAACTAAAAGTCATTTCAATAAATATTTTTGGACAAGAATTGCCAAACCTATCATTTTTTAAAAAGACAAATTCCAATTATTATCCGAAAGATTATAAAATTGATTACTCTGATTCTCAAATCCAAAGTATTATTAATAAATTCAATTATGATTTATATAATAGTATTATTGAAAAAAAAGCATCTAAAGAAAACTTAAATCCTTTAAAGTATTTAATAATGTTAAAAAATGATAGAAAAAAAATTAAAGAGGTAGCAAAGAATTCGTTAAAGAATTATCCAATTATTCTTAAAAGCTTGAAAACCATTTATAATTTGTTAAAAAATATCAAGCACAGAACTTTAAAATATAAAATTTCAATAATAGAAAATGAAAATAAATATTTGTATGAACAAATCAAATATTTTGAAAATGAACAAATCACTTTTTATGACACGATTGATAGTTTATCAGAAAAAAATGATCAATTAAGTAATGAGATAAAAAATATTAGTGATAATAACAATTCTCTTTCTGAACAAAGAACTCAATTGCTTAATAAAGTAAGTGATTTAGAAAAAAACGAAAATAAATTATTGAAATCAATAAATTCCTTTAATAAATTATTTGCAGATGATAAAAAAAATATATTGTATTATCATGGTGGTAGTGGTAATCATGGCTGTGAAGCACTTGTCAGAACACTTGTTGATATAAATAATTTTAAAAAGGATGAAACTTGTTTATATTCTTATGTTTCTGATGATGACTATAAATTTAAAATTAATGAAATTATTAAGTTCATATCAAGCTCAAAATTAGATACTGCGGAAATGAACAATGATTATTATAGTAGTAATTCTATAGCCTTATCTATCGGAGGGGATAATTATTGCGGATATGATTATGGAACAAAAAAATTGGAAAAGTATAATCGGAAATTTAATGATTTAGGAGTAAAAACTGCTTTAATTGGATGTAGTATTGAACCTGATATTCTTGCACATAGTGAAGTTTTAGACGATTTAAACTGTTTTTCATTAATTACTGCACGAGAAACAATAACTTATGACGCATTAATGAAAGAAGGAATTAACAGAAATACTCATCTTATACCGGACAGTGCTTTTACACTGCCCACAGCTAAAATAGATTTACCGGAAGGATTTACACAAGGAAATACAATAGGATTAAATGTCAGTGATTTAGTTCAGTCTTATGATGGGACAAATAATATTACTTATGATAATTATAAAAACTTAATTGAATATATAATTGAAAATACTGACTACCAAATTGCATTAATACCACATGTTATTCAGCAACACAATAATGACTATATTACATTATCAAATCTTTTTAATGAGTATAAACATACCAATAGGGTTTTATTAATAAATGATTGTATCTGTAATGAACTAAAAGGATATATTAGCAAGTGTAAAATATTTGTCTGTTCAAGGACTCATGCATCTATTGCCGCCTATTCAACTTGTGTTCCAACTTTGGTGCTTGGATATTCAGTTAAATCAAGAGGAATTGCAAAAGATATTTTTGGAACCGAACAAAATTATGTTATTCCTGTTCAATCTTTAATAGAAACTAATGACTTAACTAAAGGATTTATTTGGATAGAAAATAATTATGATAAGATTAAACAGCATTTAGAAAAAGTAATGCCGGATTATATTAAAAGATGCTATGATTTAAAACCTTTAATAGATAAATTGAAAATGCAAGAAAAATCTATAAAGAGTTTAGCAATGTCAAAAGAATGCACTGGTTGCAGTGCTTGTTTTAGTATTTGTCCTCAAAAATGTATTACTATGGAATTTGATAAAGAGGGTTTCCTAAATCCGATAACAGATTTTACAAAATGCGTTAAATGTGATTTGTGTAAAGATGTCTGCCCTGCAAATAAGCAGTATAAATCAACAGAAAATGTTATTTGTTATGCCGCCAAGAATAAAGATATTTTAGTAAGACTTAGCAGTTCAAGCGGAGGTATTTTTAGAATTTTAGGTGAAAAAACAATAAATGAAAAAGGCACCGTCTTTGGTGCAGCATTTGACTGTGAGAATACTGTATGTCATATGGAAATTGACAATATTAATGACTTGAAAAAATTACAAGGCAGTAAGTATGTTCAAAGTGATTTAAAAGACACTTATAAGATAGTTAGACAAAGATTATTTGCAGATAAAAAAGTATTGTTTTCAGGGACACCTTGTCAGATACAGGGATTAAAATCATTTTTGAATAAAGATTATAAAAACTTAATTAGCGTTGATTTTATTTGTCATGGAGTGCCAAGTTCAAAAATATTTAAAAAATATTGCCAAGAGTTGGAAAAAGAATATAATAGTAAAATAAAAGAGATTGATTTTAGAAACAAAGATAATGGCTGGAGAAATTATAACATTAAAATTATTTTTGATAATGGAAACATAATAGTTGAAAATTTTGCCCAAAACAAGTATATGAATAATTTTTTACAAAACTTAAGTTTAAGAAACTGTTGTTATGATTGCAAAGCTAATAATTTTAGAAGCGGAAGTGATATTACTTTGGGCGATTATTGGGGAATTGAGAATATACATCCAGAATTTGATGATGATATAGGAATTTCTTTAGTAATTATAAAGAACCAAAAAGCAAAAGAATTATTTGCATTAATAAAAGATAAGTTTGAGTTTGTTCAAACTGATGTTGCAAAAATAATTCCTTATAATCAATGTATATCCAAGTCAGTTGATATTAATGCTGAGAGGGAATCGTTTTTTATGAAATATTAAACATAGACTGTGTTTTTAAATAGTAATAATATATTGATAAAAATAATAATTAATGTGAGGTGCCTATGACTATAATAAACAGCATAAAAAATATGAAACAATTCAGATATCTTCTCTCGCAACTTGTGGGCAGAGATTTTAAAGTCAAGTACAAAAGGTCAGTACTTGGCGTTTTGTGGAGCATACTTAACCCTTTACTTATGATGACAGTAATGAACTTTGTTTTTTCAAATTTGTTTAAATTTGATATTCCTAATTACATTGTTTATCTTATGGTAGGATTGGTTTTCTTTAATTTTTTTGCTGAGGCAACTAATCTTGCTATGAGTTCAATAGTGGGCAATTTCAGCCTTATTACTAAAGTTTATGTTCCAAAATATATTTTCCCATTATCAAAAGTAATACTTAGCCTTATTAACTTTGGCTTTTCACTAATTGCTTTATATTTTATCATATTTTTATCAGGCATAAGATTAAATTTTGCTCATTTACTGCTACCATTAGATTTTATTTACATTGCTATTTTTGCTTTAGGAGTATCTCTTTTTCTATCTGCAATTTCTGTATTTTTCAGAGATATGTTTTATATTTATGGAATTGTTCTTATGACATGGACTTATTTAACTCCAATAATGTGGCCTGAAAGTATAATTCCCTCACAATATCTAATATATTTTAAATTAAATCCATTGTATCATTATATTAAATATGCGAGAGATATAATTTTACACGGACAAATTCCATCACTAAATCAGCACTTGTTATGTTTAGCAGTATCTTTGATTACTCTTGCATTTGGAGTTTGGTTTTTTAGAAGAAGACAAAACGATTTTATATATTATATATAAGTTTATTTATAATAGAAATGAGGCAATTTAATGATTAAACTTGATAATGTTTCAATGAAATTTAATTTAGGCAGAGAACATATAGTAACTTTAAAAGAATTACTAATTAAAAGAGTAAAAAGGGAATATAAAACTCAGGAGTTTTGGGCATTAAACGATGTTTCGTTTGAACTTCAAAAGGGCGAAGTATTGGGTATTTTAGGAGTAAATGGCTCTGGAAAATCTACTTTGCTTAAAATTGTTGCAGGGGTAATGAAACCTACAAAAGGGATAGTCCAAGTTAGCGGAAAAATTTCTCCTATGATAGAACTTGGTGCTGGATTTGATGTTGAGTTAACGGCAAGAGAAAATGTTTTCTTAAATGGTGCAGTTTTGGGATATAGTAAAAGTTTTCTTGAAGAAAAATTCCAAGAAATAGTTGATTTTTCTGAACTTAAAGATTTTATGAATGTTCCTGTAAGAAATTTTTCATCAGGAATGGTTGCAAGACTTGCATTTTCAATTTCAACTATTGTAGCACCTGAAATATTAATAGTTGATGAAATATTATCAGTTGGGGACATTCCATTTCAAAGGAAAAGTGAAGAAAAGATGATTTCAATGATTAATGGTGGAGCTACCGTTATGTATGTTTCTCATTCTTTAGATACTATTAAAAAGATTTGTAATAGAGCAATTTGGTTAGACCATGGAAATATCAAAGCGATTGGTGAGGCCACCTCGGTATGTAATGAATATTTGAAATATTGTAATGGCTAATTTATTATTGATATTTTTGCATATTAGTGATATATTTAATAATAAATAAATATTTTAGAAATAAGGTGTTTAAATTGAAATCAATTGTAATCTACTTTTCAAAGTCAGGAAATATTAAGAAAATTGCATCAGAAACCGCAGAATTAATTAAAGCTGATATTAAAGAGATAATATCTCTTGAAAATATGAATGGTATTTTTGGTTTTTTAAAATGTGGATTTCAAGCTATTACTAAAAAAGAAGCACGAATCGGCATAGTTTTTGATGACTTGGATAGTTATGATTTGGTTGTTATTTGTGGACCGGTTTGGGTAGGGCATATGAGTTCTCCAATCAGAGCATTTTTAAAAGAATTTTCTTCAAAGATTAATAACCCCGCATTTATAATATTACACATATTTAAAAAAAATAATTATTTAAATGTAATTAAAGAAATGAGCGATTTGTCAAAATCAAAGGAAATAGCGAGTTTATCTTTGCCTATAAAGAAGGATGCTAATTATAAACAAGAAATACTCAGTTTTGCAAAACAAATCGCATCTAATTTACCATAATATATTAAATTTAGGTAATTGCGAAATGTGATAGAAAGCGGTAATTTAGAATAAGAGAAAAG
>CAZFQD010000134.1:0-5384 GCA_964520885.1 uncultured Oscillospiraceae bacterium
TAAAATAAAAAAACAAGTTAATTTCTTAAACTATTTAATGGAGCGGGGATTCTGCCACCTCTTGAAATGAATTTAGCAGGGGAGAATGAGTTGATATTAATTACTGGTGAGGAGCCTAATAGCCCACCAAAATTAACCTCATCTCCTATTTTTTTGCCATATGCAGGAATTACTCGGACAGCTGTTGTCTTAGAATTAATAACACCAATTGACATTTCGTCTGCAATTAAGGCGGAAATAACATTTGATGAGGTATCGCCTGGAATAACTATCATATCAAGCCCAACTGAGCAAACAGCAGTCATAGCCTCAAGTTTTTCAAGTGTCAAGGCACCGCACTTTACAGCAGAAACCATACCTGCATCTTCAGAAATAGGTATAAATGCACCAGATAAACCGCCTATATGAGACGATGCCATAACTCCACCTTTTTTAACTGCATCGTTTAGTAGAGCAAGACAAGCGGTTGTTCCGCATGCACCACATTTTTCTAAACCCATTTCTTCTAAAATGTAAGCAACACTGTCTCCAATAGCAGGAGTTGGGGCTAATGATAAATCTACAATTCCAAATGGGACATTTAATCGTTTTGACGCTTCATAAGCAACTAATTGTCCCATTCTTGTTATTTTAAAAGCAGTTTTTTTAATAATGTCTGCAATTTCAGATAAATCGGCATCTGGAGCCTTGGCAATAGCGTTTCTAACAACACCGGGACCAGAAACGCCAACATTTATAACGCATTCTGGTTCGCCAATTCCGTGAAAAGCACCCGCCATAAAGGGATTATCTTCAACAGCATTTGCAAATACAACTAATTTCGTGCAACCAATTGAGGAATTATCTTTTGTTAAGTAAGCGATTTTAGATATTGTATCGCCCATTATTTTCACAGCATCCATATTAATTCCAGCTTTTGTAGTGGCAACATTAATTGATGAGCATACTAAATTAGTTTGCGAAAGTGCTTCCGGTAAACTGTTCATTAATGCTATATCACCTTTAGTGAATCCTTTGTGAACTAATGCAGAATAGCCACCAATAAAATCTATACCTAAGTTTTTGGCGGCTCTATCTAATGTCTTGGCAAATTTTGTAAAATCTGCATTAGCACAACAATCGCCTAATAAAGCAATTGGAGTAACTGAAACCCTTTTATTTATTATTGGAATACCAAATTCTTTTTCAATATTTTGACCTGTTTTAACTAATTTTTCAGCACAGGTAGTAATTTTCTCATAAATTTTATCGCAAGAAGAATTTATATCGCTATCACAACAATCTCTTAAAGAAATCCCCATAGTAATAGTTCTAATATCAAGATTTTCTTGCTCGATCATTTTAATAGTTTGCAATATGTCAAATGGGTTAATCATTTCAAATTCCTCATTCCTAATTATTAAATTTTATGCATTGAATTAAAAATATCCTCATGCATAGTCCGAATTGACATACCGATTTCATTTCCTAAATCTTTCATTTTGTCAATAAATTCAGTAAAAGAAACCGAAATAGATGAGATATCAACCATCATAATCATAGCAAAAGTGTCTTCAAATACTTTTTGAGTAATATCAATAATATTTACATTAAATTTTAAGCATTCATTTGAAACTTTTGCAATAATTCCAACCTTGTCTTTTCCTATTACAGTAATAACAGCTCTCATATATGTTACCTCATTTCTATATTATTAGTTGCATAATAACATAAATTTATAAAAAAAAAAAGTGATATTTAAAATAATTATTAAAAAGCACTTGCAATTTAAAATATTATATGTTATATTGTTGATACCTATTTGTCAGGCATTTTTTTTGTGCAAAATTAAAATTAAAAATGACAAATATAAGGGAGGCAAATAAACAGGAGGTGCCGATATGAGAGTAAAGATTACATTAGCATGTTCAGAATGCAAACAGCGCAATTACAATTCAATGAAGAATAAGAAAAACAGCCCTGATAGGCTTGAGATGAACAAGTATTGCAGATTTTGTCGCAAGCATACTTTGCATAAGGAAACCAAGTAATTTCGCTATAGGAGGTATTTATTATGAATGAACAAAACAAAAAAAATCCTATTGACGGCATTGTTAATTTCCTTAAAGAGTCAAAAAGCGAACTTAAAAAAATAGTTTGGGCTGGACCAAAGCAAATAATTAATAATAGTTTGCTTGTTTTAGGAGCTATTTTAATTGCTGGCTTAGTAGTATCAGCTATTGACTTTTTATTTTTCAATGGAATTAATGGCCTTATTGGAATTTTCAAGAAATAATTAATAAAAGGCAGGAAATGACGAATTATGTCAGAGAGTGCAAAATGGTATGTAGTTCATACTTATTCTGGGTATGAAAATAAGGTGGCGGCTAACCTTGAAAAAATAGTTGAAAATAGAAAAATCAATGACCTTATTGTTGATATTAAGGTTCCCACCGAAAAGGTTGTGGAGCTTAGAGATAATGAACGCAAGGAAATTGAAAGAAAGATTTTTCCGGGTTATGTCTTGATAAAAATGGTCTTAAATGATGATACTTGGTATATTGTTCGCAATATTAGAGGTGTTACAGGATTTGTTGGTCCTTCTTCAAAACCTATTCCTTTAACTGAAGATGAAATATTATCTATCGGTGTTGAAAAAAGAATTGTCAATATTAGTTATGATGTTGGAGATAATGTTAAGGTTAATGATGGACCATTAGAAGGATTTATTGGTGTAGTTGAGGAATTGTTTATTGATAAGAATAAAGTTAAGGTAGTAGTTTCTATGTTTGGAAGAGAAACTCCTGTTGAGTTAACTCTTGATCAAGTAATTCCTTTACTTTGATTTGATAGAAACGCTTTTGCGTTTATATAGACGAGTACTCGTCTTTAGTGGGAGGAAAAGCAAAGTTATTCCGCCAATTACCACATTTGTTTTAAGGAGGTAAAATTTATGGCTCAAAAGATTACGGGATATATCAAGTTACAAATTCCCGCTGGAAAAGCCACCCCAGCACCACCGGTTGGTCCAGCACTTGGACAGCATGGTGTTAATATTATGGGTTTCACTAAGGAGTTTAATGAAAGAACTAAGAATGATGGTGGACTTATTATTCCTGTTGTAATTACAGTGTATGCTGACCGTTCTTTCTCATTTATAACTAAAACTCCACCAGCCGCTGTCCTAATTAAAAAGGAATGCGGTATTGAAAGTGGCTCTGGTGTTCCAAATATTACAAAGGTTTCAAAGATTACCAGTGAACAAATTAAAAAAATAGCAGAATTAAAAATGCCAGATTTAAATGCGGCAAGTGTTGAGTCGGCAATGAGTATGATTGCAGGAACTGCAAGAAGTATGGGCGTTGAAGTTGAAGACTGAGGTGCTTTTGAAAGTGGGAGGAGTATTCCGAATAACCACGAATAAGGAGGATAATTTATGAAAAGAGGAAAAAATTATCAGGATAGTTATAAGCTTGTTGAAAAGTTAAAACTGTATGAGCCGGTTGATGCTTTTGGCTTAATAACTAAAACTGCTAAAGCAAAATTTGATGAAACAGTTGAGGTTCATATTAAATTAGGTGTTGATAGTCGACATGCTGACCAACAAGTTAGAGGTGTAATTGTTCTTCCACATGGAACAGGAAAAAATATAAGAGTTCTTGTTTTTGCTAAGGGAGATAAGGCGAAAGAAGCACAAGACGCAGGTGCTGATTTTGTTGGAGCTGAAGAATTAATTCCTAAAATTCAAAATGAAAATTGGTTTGAATATGATGTAATTGTTGCAACCCCTGATATGATGGGTGTTGTTGGTAGATTAGGCAAAGTTTTAGGTCCAAAAGGCTTAATGCCAAATCCTAAAGCAGGTACAGTTACTATGGATGTTACAAGAGCAATTAATGAAATTAAAGCTGGTAAGATTGAATATCGTCTTGATAAGACAAATATTATTCACTGTCCTATTGGCAAGATTTCTTTTGGAAACGAGAAATTAAAGGATAATTTTAGTGCATTGTTTGGTGCTATTGTAAAAGCCAAGCCATCTGCGACAAAAGGTCAATACATTAAGAGTTGTGTTATAGCTTCAACTATGGGACCTGGCATAAAAATTAATCCAGCAAAAGTTACTGATTAATTTTAGTTGACAATTTAGAAAGTATATGATATATTATCATAGAAATTAATTCCAAAGACAGTAGGTATATTTTTTAAACGAGAAATCGGCCTGCCGAGGAGTGAGTTATTAGAATATTTATTCATTAAATATTTATGCTCCTTTAAGGCTTTCTTGCTTAAAGGAGTTTTTATATTATATATCAAAAATAAATTATTTTGGAGGTGAATTTATGCCAAGTGAAAGTGTTTTAAAAGAAAAGCAAGGTATTGTAACTGAATTAGCCAATAAATTAAAATCATCAGTTTCTGGTGTTCTTGTTAACTATAAAGGTATTACAGTTGAAAAGGATACAAAATTAAGAAGCGATTTAAGAAATGCAAATGTTGATTACTGCGTTGTTAAGAATACATTAATAAGATTAGCCGCTAATCAAGTAGGTTTAGATAGTCTTGATGAAGTTCTTAAAGGAACTACCGCTCTTGCTGTTAGCTCAACTGACCCTGTTGCACCTGCTAAAATTCTATATAATTATTCAAAGTTTAATGATATCTTTAAGATTAAAGCAGGCTTTTTAGAGGGTAAGGTTATTAGTGCTGAACAAGTAAAAGCATTAGCTTTATTACCATCAAGGGAGGTTCTTGTTGCAAAGGTATTAGGTGGTTTCAATGCACCAATTTCCAGTTTTGTAAATGTTCTTAATGGAAATATTCGAGGTTTAGTAGTTGCGTTAAATGCTATTGCCGAAAAAAAGGCATAGTAATACTAATTTCAATTTAAAAATAACAAATAATAATTTGGAGGTATATTAAAATGGCATCTGATAAAGTATTAAAAATGATTGAAGAGGTTAAGGCATTAACAGTTCTTGAACTTAGCGAGTTAGTAAAGGCTCTTGAAGAGGAATTTGGTGTTTCTGCCGCTGCACCTATGGCAGTTGCAACTGCTCCTGTTGCTGATGCGGCTCCTGCAACTGAAGAGCAAACTGAGTTTACAGTTATGTTAATGACTGTTGGCGAAAATAAGATTAAAGTAATCAAGGTTGTTCGTGAAATAACTGCCTTAGGCTTAAAGGAAGCTAAGGATTTGGTAGATAATGCTCCTAAGGCTGTTAAAGAAAATGTTAGCAAAGAAGAGGCTGATTCTATTTCTGCTAAGTTAACCGAAGTTGGAGCTACGGTTGAAGTTAAGTAGTTAGAGCAATATATTATAAAAAAACCTGTCCAATAGGGCAGGTTCTTTTAGTGTGCCCGACATATTCGGTAGCTTGGCGGTGAAAGTCCGCTACAGGCTT
>CAZFQD010000135.1:0-5369 GCA_964520885.1 uncultured Oscillospiraceae bacterium
TTCCCAAAATTGTACTGTTAATTTTTAAAAAAAATGGGCGAAACGAAAAAATTCAATATTAAAAACTCTTGACAAAAGCATATAACTACTGATAAAATATTAGGGCTTTGTTTATTGGAGGGATAATTATGTTAGATAAACTTATAAATAAGAAAAAAGTAATTGGATTGAAGCAAACAAATAGAGCTTTGAAAGATAATTTAGTTGTTAGCATATATGTAGCAAGAGATGCCGATGAAAGAATTGTTTCTCCATTAGTAGCCTCTTGCAGAGATAAAGGAATAAAAGTTTTTTATGTTGATACTATGAAAGAATTAGGCAATAATGCAGGAATTGATATTGGTTCAGCAGTTGTTGCATTAATTAAATAGCGATATATAATGTATATTATTTAAATAATTATACATTATACATTATACATTAACATTATAAAAGAGGAGGTGTAATATGCCAACATTTAATCAGCTTGTCAGAAAGGGCAGGGAAACTGTGTCAAGAAAAGCAACGGCACCAGCTTTGCAAAAAGGAATGAATTCCTTGAAAAAAGTTGAAACTGACCAAAGTTCGCCTCAAAAAAGAGGAGTTTGCACTGTCATTAAGACAATGACACCAAAGAAACCAAACTCAGCACTTAGAAAAGTAGCCAGAGTTCGTCTTTCAAATGGTGCAGAAGTAACCGCTTATATTCCTGGAATTGGACACAATCTCCAAGAGCATAGCGTAGTGCTTATCCGTGGAGGAAGAGTAAAAGACCTTCCGGGAGTTCGTTACCATATCATTCGTGGAACCCTTGATGCTCAAGGAGTTGCAAAGAGAATGCAGGGACGGTCAAAATATGGAGCTAAGCGCCCCAAAAAAAGTGCGGCGACAGCTAAATAATTATTAATTGTGTAAATTAACTGCACAAAAGCAAAAAAAATGTGCTTTGTAGCGGTATGTATATATATACATTGCCTCTTGCGAAGTGCTGTCGGAAGTTTTTTAAACTTTCGAGTACCAATGATATCTCATTATGTGAAGGAGGGAAGCAAAGTGCCCAGAAGAGGTAATATACCAAAAAGGGAAGTACTTGCAGATCCTGTATTTAACAGCACTATGGTTACAAGACTTATTAACAATATTATGCTTGATGGCAAAAAAGGTGTTGCTCAAAAAATTGTTTATGATGCCTTTGATTTAATCAAGGAAAAGGCAGGCAAAAGCCCACTCGAATTGTTTACAACAGCTTTGGAAAATATTATGCCAGTGCTTGAAGTTAAAGCAAGAAGAGTTGGAGGAGCCACCTATCAAGTTCCAATGGAAGTTAGACCAGAAAGAAGAGAAACCTTAGGTCTTCGCTGGATAACAAAATTTTCAAGAGAACGAAACGAAAGAACAATGAAGGACCGTTTGGCTAATGAAATATTAGATGCAATTAACAATCAAGGTGCTTCAGTTAAGAAAAAAGATGAAACTCATAGAATGGCAGAGGCTAATAAAGCATTTGCTCATTATAGGTGGTAAACCGGAAAAGGAGAAATTATGCCGAGAACACATTCATTAGAACTTTATAGAAATATAGGCATAATGGCACACATTGATGCAGGGAAAACCACCACAACCGAAAGAATTTTATTTTATACCGGTAGAACACACAAATTGGGCGAAGTTCACGAAGGTGCCGCAACAATGGACTGGATGGAACAAGAACAAGAAAGAGGCATTACAATAACTTCAGCAGCAACTACTTGTCAATGGAAAGGATATAGAATCAATATTATAGACACTCCTGGGCATGTTGATTTTACTGTTGAAGTTGAAAGGTCGCTTAGAGTGCTTGACGGTGCGGTTACTGTTTTTTGTGCCAAAGGGGGCGTTGAACCTCAGACTGAAACTGTTTGGCGTCAGGCTGATAAATACGGCGTTCCAAGAATGGCCTATATTAATAAAATGGACATTATGGGAGCAGACTTTTTTAAGGTTGTTACTATGATGAAGGAAAGATTAAAGTGCAATGCTGTGCCAATTCAACTTCCAATAGGTAGTGAAGAAACCTTTAAGGGAATAATTGATTTAGTGGAAATGAAAGCATACAAGCATTTTGATGATTTAGGCAAAGACATTAGTATTGAGGATATTCCAGACGACTTATTAGAAAAATCAAAGGAATTTAGATTTGCTCTTGTTGAAGCTATTGCTGAGCAGGACGAAGAACTTATGGAAAAATATCTTGATGGCGAGCAATTGACTATTGAGGAAATTCAAAAGGGAATTCGCCTTGCAACAATTAACAATAAGATTATACCGGTTATTTGTGGAAGCTCATATAAGAATAAAGGCGTGCAAAAGTTACTTGATGCAGTTGTTGCATATATGCCGTCTCCTCTTGATATTCCTCCAATAAAAGGTATTAATCCAAATAATGAACAGGAAGTTGAAAGAATAGCTGACGATAAAGAGCCATTTTCAGCACTTGCTTTCAAAATAGCTACCGACCCATTTGTGGGAAGACTTAGCTTTTTTCGTGTATATAGTGGCAAAATAACCACAGGCTCATCAGTTTTTAATTCTACAAAGAATAATAGAGAAAGATTTGGCAGAATACTTCAAATGCATGCCAATCATAGAGAAGATGTTGATGAGGTTTATGCAGGTGATATTGCTGCCGCTGTTGGTCTTAAAAATACCACAACCGGAGATACCTTGTGTGATAAAAAAAATCCAGTAATATTAGAATCAATGGATTTTCCAGAGCCGGTAATTGCAGTTGCTATTGAACCGAGAACTAAGGCAGGTCAAGAAAAAATGGGTATTGCCCTTTCTAAACTTGCTGAGGAAGACCCAACATTTAGAACTTACACTAATGATGAAACAGGTCAAACAATTATCGCTGGAATGGGCGAATTGCACTTAGAAATAATTGTTGATAGAATGTTAAGAGAATTCAAAGTTGAGGCTAATGTTGGCAAGCCACAAGTTGCATATAAGGAAACCATTCGCAAAAGTGCAGATGTTGACCATAAATATGCAAGACAATCGGGTGGTAAAGGTCAATACGGGCATGTTAAAATCATTGTTGAGCCTAACGAAAGTGGCAAGGGCTACGAGTTTATCAATAAGATAGTTGGTGGAGCAATTCCTAAGGAATATATATCTTCTGTTGATGCTGGTATTAAAGGCTCTATGCTATCAGGCGTTTTGGCAGGCTATCCAGTTGTTGATGTTAAGGCTACTCTATATGACGGCTCATACCACGAGGTGGACTCCTCTGAAATGGCATTTAAAATTGCCGCTTCAATGGCATTTAAGGAAGGTATGAATAAGGCTGACCCTGCTCTTATGGAGCCTATTATGAAAGTTGTTGTAATTGTCCCTGAGGAATATATGGGCGACATTATTGGCGACTTAAACTCTCGCAGAGGTCATATTCATAGTATGGAAGCCATTACAGGAGCACAGCAAATAACTGCTTTTATCCCGCTTTCTGAAATGTTTGGTTATGCAACTGATATGCGTTCAAAATCTCAAGGTAGAGGACAGTATTCAATGGAGCCTTCTCACTATACTGAGGTGCCAAAGTCAATTCAAGAGAAAATTATTAACACAAGAGGCAAAAGCAGAGAATAATTTAAGAATGTTTAAAAAAAACACTTGATATTTTATTAAAAAAGTTATAAAATACTAAAATAATAAAAAAAATTAACAAAAAGATATTTAAAGGAGGAAAAATAAAATGGCAAAGGCAAAATTCGAAAGAACAAAACCACATGTTAACATTGGAACTATTGGACATGTTGACCATGGTAAGACCACTCTTACTGCGGCAATTACAAAGGTGCTTTCACTTATAGATAAGTCAAATGCAACCTTTACTTCCTATGATATGATTGACAAAGCTCCGGAAGAAAAAGCAAGAGGTATTACAATTAACACAGCTCATGTTGAGTATCAAACAGCAGCAAGGCATTATGCACATGTGGACTGTCCCGGACATGCTGACTATATTAAGAATATGATTACCGGTGCGGCTCAAATGGACGGTGCTATTCTTGTTATAGCGGCTACTGATGGTCCTATGGCTCAAACAAAGGAACATATATTACTTGCAAGGCAGGTTGGCGTTCCTTATATGTTAGTATTTATGAACAAGGTTGACCAAGTTGATGATGATGAATTATTAGAATTGGTTGAAATGGAAATTCGTGATACACTTAACAAATACGATTTCCCGGGCGACGATACTCCAATTATCAAGGGTTCTGCATTAAAGGCTCTTGAAAGTACATCTACTGATGCTTCGGCTCCTGAATATGCTTGTATTATTGAACTTATGAAAGCAGTTGATGAATATATTAAGACACCGGAAAGAACTGCAAATCTTCCTTTCTTAATGCCTGTTGAGGATGTTTTTACCATTACAGGTCGTGGAACAGTTGCCACCGGCAGAGTTGAAAGAGGAACTTTGAAGTTATCGGAAGATGTTGAAATAGTTGGCTTAACTCCAATTGATGAGCCTATTAGAAAAACTGTTGTTACCGGTATTGAAATGTTTAGAAAATTACTTGACCATGCAGAAGCAGGCGACAATATTGGTGCTTTATTAAGAGGCGTAAACAGAGAAGATATCCAAAGAGGGCAAGTTTTAGCTAAGCCCGGCTCAATTAAACCACACACAAATTTTAAGGGACAAATCGTTGTTATTTCTAAGGAAGACGGTGGCCGTCATACTCCTTTCTTTAACAACTATCGTCCACAGTTTTATTTTAGAACAACTGATGTAACCGGCGTTATCTCTCTTCCTGAAGGAATGGAAATGTGTATGCCCGGTGACCATACTGAAATCAATGTTGAATTAATTTCAACTATCGCTATTGAACCGGGTCTTCGTTTTGCTATCCGTGAGGGTGGAAGAACTGTTGCTTCCGGTGTTGTTACAGAAGTTTCTCACTAAATTATTAACAAATAATTAATATTAACCTCCAAAAGCAGTATTATCTGTTTTTGGGGGTTTTTATCAATGTAATTAACTTATACTATTATACTAATTAGTTTAGATATTAATAAAATAATTCTTGAATAATACCTTGTATTAGAATATAATGTATTTGTAAATAATTATTGGAGATGATTTTGTGCTTGATTACAAAAAAATGATGAAAATAGCAAAAGAGGCATCTAAGAAAGAAAAGAAATTAAGTTTTGAACTTGGAGCACCTTGGATTTATTATGATAAAACGCACGAGCATATTATATTTGAATACAAAAATGGAGCAAAAGAAATTCGTGATATTAGAGGGAATAGTGTTGAGATTATTTCGCCTCCAAATGGTATTTAATTATTAGTCAATTGCGAAACTCAAAAAACCTTGATTTTATGCGGTTTTTTAGTC
>CAZFQD010000136.1:0-5331 GCA_964520885.1 uncultured Oscillospiraceae bacterium
AATAAAAAAAAGGAGGTAATTAAATGTCAACCCCAATGGATACCTATTATTCTTCAAAAATCAATATTTCACAAAAGGAATATGATAACGAGAAAAAAGCCAAATTAAACGACATTGAAAAATCTTATAAAAACCAATATGAAAAAATCATTAATGCCAAAAATGTTAAGGATAGTGATTTTAGTAATAAAGAAAAAACATATAAAGATAAAACAAATATTTTGAAAAGCAATGCTTTTGTTATGGGGAAAATTTTAAAAAAACGCATTGGCACAATTGATAGTTTGCATGGAGTTAATAATTCGGGTTTAACAAAAAGGTCAAATGAAAAGTCCGATTTTACAACAAATAAAAAAGTATTAGATTATAATAATCAGTTAAAAAGCGATATTCAGACTACAAATGAGCAAAAAAATAAAAATCAAAAGGATGCCTTTGATAAGTTAAATTCTTTAAATTTAGAAACAAACAGAAAAAAGCAAAAAGTTGAGGACGATTATAAACTAAAACTCCAAAAACTTTATAATCAAATTGAACTAACCAAGAGGCAATATAACGCAAAAGAACTTGAAAAGAAGCTAAAAAGCTAAGTAACAAGTAACAAGTAACAATGAACAGGGAGCAAGTAACAGATAAATGTAGAATGAGTAACGAATTTGACATTTTAGAGTGTAGGGAACGGTTTTAACCGTTCCGAGTAGATAAAACTTATGAAAGGATGATAAATTTTGAAACATATTGATTTTACAATTGATATTGGTGGAACAGTAAGTTGCACTACAAGCGGAGTATTGGTAAGCGGAGAAAATTTTGCAACGAGGATTACGGCAGTATTTCCAAACGAGTTAGCAGACTATGATAAATACATAATTTTTCACACAAAAAATGGGGTAATAAATATTGAGGACAATAGGGTGTTTAGCATTGAAGTAGTAATGCAAAACAGTTACTTTGATATACCTTTAGCCTTAATTAATGCTGTAATTGATGAGATTTCTTTTAGAGCCGTTAATGCTGAAGGGAAGGTATATCCTAGTGTATCTTGTGCTTTTCCACCAATTATGGATACTCTTTTGCCGGATAGCTCTGCGGCAATAGAGCCTTTACTTACAGGACTTGTGCTAAATGAAGGGCAAAACATATTAATAACCGAAAGTGTTGTAGGGACTACAAAAAATCTTACTTTTTCATTAAAAAGCCCACTTGAAAGTCCAATAGAAATTTGGGAGGTAAATGGGCTAACTGATGCACTATTGTTAGATAATAAAGCAGACAAAGTGCCAACAGCAACGCAGGATAACTTTGTTTCTTTTGACGATGTGGGAAATATAAAGGATAGTTTAAACAAAGCAAGTGATTTTGTATTACAAAGCAAATTACCTATTGAAAAGTGGGACGCAACAAAAACTTATGCTACAAATGATATGGTATATTATCTTAACACAAAAATAAGCGGTTATACTTGTTATAGGGCTAAAAGAGAAACTTTAAATGATATTCCAAGCCAAAGTGAAGATGATTGGGAAACCTTTACTGTTGACTATGCTGAGTATGCTACTGTTGCCAGAGATTATTTAGAAGGATACGAAATAGACACAGCATTGTTGGAAAAAATCCCAAAAACGGATATAATTAATGACTTAACAACAGGGGGAACAACGAAAGTTTTATCTGCTGAACAAGGAAAAACACTTCAAGATAATAAGGCACAAGCATACAATGTATACGATGGTTTTAGTGGTGGTTCAATGGCAAGTGCAAGTTCTGGTGGTGCAGTTGGTTATGTTGCAAGTACAGGTTCAGGTGGTGCAGTTGGTTATGGGGCTTCCGCAGGTTCAGGTGGTGCAGTTGGTGAGGGTTCAGTTACAACAGATGGCTTTGCAGGTGGTAAAAATGCAAAAACACAAGATGGCGAAGCATCTATTGACGCAATTCAATTAGGCACAG
Organism: uncultured Oscillospiraceae bacterium; assembly: GCA_964520885.1. Classification (GTDB taxonomy): domain Bacteria; phylum Bacillota; class Clostridia; order Oscillospirales; family SIG519; genus CAZFQD01. The sequence continues at coordinate 1,948 of CAZFQD010000136.1, forward strand.
GAACAAATCAAACTCCAAACTCATTACAAGTTTATAGTTATGTATTAATGAATGCAGACGGTTCTATTCCTGCCGAACGAACAGCAGATAAAGAGCCTCTAAAAGGCGAAGACGATAACTATGTAACTGATGCAGAAAAAGTTGTTATTGGCAACACAAGTGGAGCTAATACAGGAGATGAAACTGTATCTACAATAGGAACTCTAATTAATGGAGCAGATGCAAAAACTACTCCTGTTGACGCAGATATGGTTGGTTTAATGGATAGTGCTGATAGTAATACTACTAAAAAGTTATCTTGGGCATATATCAAGTCAACATTATTAACAGCATTTAAGAATGTAGCTAGTGGTTTAGCAGGACTTGACGCAAATAGTAGAATTGCAGTAGCACAATTACCAACCGCTGTTGGAAGAAAAATAGCTTCGTATATTGTAACAGGAGAACTATACGAAATTAGTTTTTCTGCCGAAGGACTTATTGATATTAATAGAGACGGGGGAGTATATAGAATTGTTGCTCAATATAGTGGGTTAAGTGATGCTTATACTGGTCCTCTATATATGTATATTAATACCGATACTATGAATGATTTAAATGATTATTGTTCAGGTGTTGCAAGTGGAACTATGAGTTTAGTCGCTTCTATCGGCACACAAGGTGCTCATAGTTATCATAGTGATATACTCTTAACTCTAAATTCACAAAGTGATTCTTTGGCACAAGCAAAATATGTTAAAGTCAGTATGACAAATGCAACAACTATGGGTTCTGTCTTATCTGGACTATGGTGTAAAAAAACATCAGTCTCTAATATTACAGCAATTAAATTTGGTAATTTTGAAGAATATGCACTGAATATAGGACTTGAAATATCAATTTATAGTATGGGGGATTTATAATGAGTAGAATTGCAATTATAGGGCTAAACAACGAGGTTACATATTCCGAAGTTGAAAGAGGGCAAATTATTATTTCAGAAGAAATATTAGCAAGTCAAGTAAGACAAGATAGAAATGAACTCTTAGCACAAAGCGACTGGACACAACTTAACGATAGTCCTTTAACACAAGAACAAAAAGAACGATACAAGATTTATAGACAAGCATTAAGGGATATTACCGAACAAGAGGGTTTTCCTTTAAGTGTGGTATTTCCAAAACTTTTTGAGGAGGCTTAGCAAATAATGGAGGAGAAAGAATTATTAGAAAGATTTGCACGATTAGAAAGGGATAGAGCAGTAACAGAGCAAAAATTAGAAAGCATTGGCGACAAAATTGATGCAATATCCAAGGATATAAGGGAATTAAAGGGCAAAAGTGGGCAACGCTGGGATATGGTTGTTAATCAAATAATAATGGCAATAATTGCCGTTACAATAACTATTATATTAAAAGGCGGATTATAAAAGAAAGAAGGTTAAACAAATGGAACAATTAATTAAAGAATTTCTAATCGATAAAGCACTTATACTATTACCTTGTTTAATGATTTTAGGTGCAATATTGAAAAACACACCAAAATTACCAAATTGGCTAATACCTTACATAATGCTTGTTTTGGGTATTTTAGGCGGTATTGGGCTAATAGGGTTTAATGCACAAGGCATAATTCAAGGAATTTTAGTTGCAGGCTCAGCAGTATTTACTCATCAATTAGTAAAACAAACAGGAGAGGGTATTTCTATTAATAGTTTTAATACAAAGGACGGTGGGCAATAATGAATTTAATTCAAAGTATATTGCCTATCTCTCCCAATTGCAGAGGTGGAACTAAAATGAAACCTAAATGGATAGTAATTCACGAAACAGGCAATAAAGACAAAGGAGCAAATGCAAAGGCACACGCAAGTTATCTTTCTAATGTAACAAAAGCAAAAACTCCTTATGTGTCTTGGCATTTTACAGTAGATAGCGATGGAGTTTATCAGCACATTCCTGAGGATGAGATTTCGTGGAATGCAGGGGATTGGAATACTAACAGAGAAAATGGCGGTTGTGCAAAGGGTATTAGTATTGAAGCGTGTGTAAATTCAGATGGCGACTTTACTAAGGCAATGCAAAATGCCTATGAATTAGTGGCTTACTTAATGAAAAAGTGGGATTTGGGGGCAAATGTAGGGGGCATTGTTCGTCAACATTGGGAATTTACTAAAAAGAATTGCCCTGAAACAATAAGGGAAAAAGGAATTTGGCAAGATTTTTTAAATGGTTGTCAAGCAGAATTAGAAAAGTTAAACAAACCTATTCCTCAACCTTCAATTGACTACAAGACTTTATATGAGCAAGGACAAAGTCTATTAGCACAAACAAAAAATGAATTGTTAATAGCAAAATCAAGGGCAGATTTATTAGAACCAAAAGCAATAAAACAACGAGATGCAATATTTGAAATAGATAAAATAATTCAAGCCACAAAATAATACTATTTCGCATTAGAAAAAGCAGAGATTTTTCACCTGAAAAGGTAGAAAAAACTCTGCTTTTTTGGTATAATATAGTAAATGAAAAACAATAAAATACAAACTAATTATCAAGTAAAATTTTCATTTGAAACAGATATTTTAATGCCACAATGGTGTTATACTACTCCTCTCCTAAAATACCAAATTTAAACTTGCCTTTTTCTCGTTCTACTGCGTTGACAGAACCCACCAATACACACAGTATTGGTGAAACCTGTCGCCTTGTATAACAAAAAAATTCTGCGTTTAAACTCGACATTTTAAGAGAGGAGTAGTATAATAGATATAGTGCTTTATTTTAGAAATAAATCACTTAATTAATTTAGCTTTTCGCAAAGCCATTACAACAACAACCGACAAACCGCCACCTATCAAAGCAGTTACAATTTGTGGCCAAGTAAAATTAAGATTTAATGTGGCAGTTAAGCCTTTTACAATAGCTGAAACAGGTTTATTAAGTGCCTGTGCTTTATTTTGAATTTCAGTAATGTTTGTAAGTATTGGTATAATAAATTTTGATACTGCAAACCATAAAACTATAAATTTTGCTATTGAGGCTGTTACAATTGCAATAATGTTAAATGTAAAGCCTCTTTTTTTTGTAATTAGCCAATATAATAAAACTAATGTTGCATTTCCTAAAACAACAACCAAAATCATTTGAGGGAAAGCAATATGCCCTTGTAAAAATGCAATTATAGGAGATAAAATGCTAACTGCAAGTCCTGAGTAAATACCGCCTGATTTTACTGAAACATATAAGACTAAGTTAACCAACGAGCCAATAATTAAGACCGAAATAATAGTGTCTCCAATTAATAATCTAAGCGATTGAAATGCAACGCAAAGGGCAAGTAGCATTGCAGTGCGGACGAGCCATAGTGTTTTTTCTTTCATAATTTTTCCTTCTTTCATTTATA
>CAZFQD010000137.1:0-5315 GCA_964520885.1 uncultured Oscillospiraceae bacterium
ATCTGCTTAAAAATTTTTAAAAAATGCTTGACTTTTAATAGTTAGTCACCTCAATAATATTTTTTGATTACAAACTTCCATCCAAGCTATTAATGACCGCACTTTGACGGAAGTCAAAAACTGGTCAATAATTTTAAATATCTATTTTCTGCAGGAATTTAACTTGCTTTAACAACTTCTATATCGCATACACACATATTCTATTATTATATTTTTCAATTAAATATCATCAAATTAACTTTTTATATAGTATTTTTGCATGCATTTATTACAACTTTTAATATATCTTTTGTTAAGAGCCAATTTATTTTATATTTAGTTTATATTATAACCTTAATCTTGGTGCCAAATTTCATCCAATGATGCCCACCATTCACCTTCCTTTCTATCATCAAGTGGTTTATGGCAAGGTTTGCAAACTCCCCACCATTTTTTGTTTATTGGATTGTCTTCCATTTTTTTCATATTCGCTTCAAAATCATTGCCAATATATTCATAGTAAGCATAAAGTAAATTGTTGCGATAAAAAATTGAATAGTTTCTAATATTACAATCATAAATGAGCTTTGCTATTTCAGGCCAAACTACTTCATGTAGTTTCATATACTCTTCTTTTTTCTCTGGGAGAAGTTCTATTATTTGTGCATATCTTTTCATAATATAATTCGCCTTATCTTTGTTTAATCGCATCAACCAATGCTTTTACATTTTCTGGTGGAACATCAGGTAAAATTGCTTCGTGACTTGGAGATAATATTAGCCCTGTTGGAAATATATCTAAAAGTTCGTTTGCCTTTTCTTTAATTTCGTTTGGAGTTCCATTGACTAAAAGATATTGTGCATCAAGTCCTCCACAAAAAGAAACTCTATCTCCAAATATTTCTTTAAGTCTTTTAGGCTCCATTCCTTTTGCCAGTGCTTGAATTGGATGAACTACATCTGCTCCACATTTAATAATATCATCAATAACATTAAGAATTGCACCACACGAATGATGAATAACCTTTACTCCATAACTATGTGCTTGATCAATTAACTTCTTAGTCCCTTCAAACACAAATTCACGTAAATCTTCTGGTGAAACAAGCAGACCGTTTTGTGTCCCAAAATCATTACCAATTAAAATCGCATCTAATTTACCCTTTGTTTCTTCTAAAAATATTTTATTAGCTTTTAAATAAAATTCTACTATTTTATCTATAACTGCTTTGAAAATTTCTGGTTCCGTTTTCATCTTTATTAAAGCTTCTTCCATTCCAAATGCTTCAAAAGCAAGCTGAAAATGCGGAGCCCAAAGCACACCCATTACCGCATAATCCTCATCTGGAATCTTTTCCATTATCTTTTTTATTTCTTTTCTATCTATAAATTCTTCCGGATTTGGCCAATTGTATTTTTCAACTTCTTCTATAGTTTCTGTTTCGGCAAAAATTCCTGGTAAGGTTAACGTTCTTTCAAAAGATGAGCCTAAATACTCAATGCTTTCACTAAATTTAAACGGATCTTCAATTAAGCTTGAATTCGGACTGTTATATGGACAGATTACTGTCCATATATCATCATCTATTGCTTTTTTAAGCCCTTCAAAATTATCTACTTTAAAATGTTTATATAAATTTGGTAATGCTTCTTCGGTTGGTAGCCCTAACCAAAAGGCGGGTCTATCAACTTTTTGTCTGTTTAGCGTTGCATAAAATCTTTCTTTTTTTGTCATATCATTACCTCGTTTTACAGATCATTAAATAAGCACTCTTGATGGACGTATGCCCGCTGTTAAGCTCCTTGCGTCTATTACTGTTGCTTCTTTTGGCATTGGATAATCTATTTCAAAACATGTCTCGCTATTTCCTAAAAGTTTAAAATTTATAGAATTAAATTTATCAATATTTCCTTCATAAAAGAAATTCATTTTTCCTGTTGCTTCTTTATCGCCAATATTAAACATATATAATTTTAGTTTTAAACTTTCCTTGTCATATTCAAGATAACTTGAAACGTTAACCGGATTTATTCTTCTCTTTTCTTCTATAAGTCCAATATCATCCGTTTTAACTTCATGGAAACCATAAAAATATGCATGACTATCAGTTTTTACTCTAAAATCACATTTCTTTGTATCTACAAATTCATCTTTAAGAGCAAAAAAATTGCCTCTTAAAATGAATTCGCCTCTTTCATATTCTTCAATAAGTTCAATTGTTCTTTTTGAAGAAATATAATTGTTTTCTATAAGCATTTTTGGCGGAATAAATTCAATAGTTTTATAAAATTCATCTATTATTTTAAGTTCTGGGTATCTTTCAAGATAAATCGGATTCATTGCACTTATTTCTTCTTTACTGTCGTCATCGTTTATATCTGCATGATGTTCTAATAAATTAAGTTTATAAAATCTATCTTTTACTATACCCTGGTATAAGCTTCTCCACGGTATGCTTGTTGTTGTTCCATTTGCAAGAATAGCAGGATAACAATTAACAAGAATATTATTTCTTGCAATCATATCACGTCCGCTTGTCATACATATTGCTCGTGATACTTCAAGAAAAATGTTTTCTTCCATTTTTACCCCACACATACCACCATCATTATATATTCCCATAGCACCAAGTCCAACACCGCCAAGATGATGGATATAGTTCCTGCTGATATCTATTCCTCTGTTTGTAAATTCAAGTCCTGAATATATTGCACCTGCGTCCCCCGTCTCCATTACGCAGTTATATAATTCATTTTTTTCTATGGTAATTTCATTTCCAAGATATAATACACCTGTATGTGGCAAATCATGAATAAGGTTGTTCTTTACTGTTATTCCTACGCCCTCTACCCTTATTGCCGTTTGATAGCATTTTGACCATTTTGCTATGTTGTATATATGATTATTGTTTATATTGATGTTTGCTGGAGCTAATGTTTTTCTGTTTCCTCCAGTAGCAAAAATACCACCGTCACCACAATCATGAATTGTACAGCCTTCAATTGTAAAATTAAGTCCGCCAATTGCTTCTATTGCATAATTACCCATGTTGTAACAATTGCAATTGTTAACATGTGCATTGTTTGATTTGTGAAGCTTTAACCCGCTACTTCTGCTACATTCAAAGGTAAGTCCATCAAATGTGACATTTTCACCTTTTTCGATAATCATCATAGGTTCTTCCATCGTTGAAATTATAACCTCTTGAAAGTTTTCTTCAAATGGAATAAAGTAAAGTTTCTTTGAATGTCTGTCTATATAATAGTCCCCAGGTTTTATAACCTCTTCAAGAATATTGATAAAGCAAAATCGTTGGTCAACTACAAAGCCATAATTGCCACATTTCCCGTCGTTTTTAATCAACATTTTTTCTTTATCTATTGAGAAAATATGTTCATATGAATTTGCCCAGTCATAAGCCCAATAACCATTAAGCCAGATATCTTCTGAATCAGCCCATCCTTTTGGTCTTTGGTCATTATAATAAAACCCTGATTCAAGTTTTCCCATAACATTATCATTAACTATATCATCTTCACAGTATCCAGTGATTTTTAGATATTTCCCTTTTTCAGGATATTGTGACAAATTCAGTGGTTTCCCATCTATAAATATTTCTGCGTGTGACGGTACTACACTTCTTGCGAATCCTCTTGATGTCAGTGGTGCGACTTCTTCTACACCATTTTGGGAAAGGTCACATTCATATACCATATCTTTTACGGTAATATCAAATCTTTCTTTTTGCTTTTTATCTTCAACTTTTTTGATGTTCTGAAGAATTCTTCCACCGATAAATCTTGCATTTTCATCTGTTTTTAATGTGATATTTGAGATTTCTTCAATAATCAATGACCTATCTAAAAAATAGCGACCTTCTTTGAACGAAATTATGATTTTCTCTGCTTTTTCTTGTTTTGCTTCTTTAATTATTTTATTAATAATTTCTACATCAAAAATTGTATTTCCTTCTGATGATATTACATAGTTACCTGCTCCATTTTTTATGTAGTTCATATTATTTCCGTCCTTTTCATTATTGTCTGAATGTTTTATTTATTACATTTTGAATTAGTGGATCATATTTTGTTGCTACTGATGATGGTGTATTTCCTGCTGAAAGCTCAAAACTAATGCTGTATAATGAATCTCCGATTGGAATGTTTGCATCTTTAAGACCTGCTATAGATCTGTTTTTGATTATATTGTTAGGGCCATAATATTTGTTGTAAATTGCTGTTGGATCTTGTGCATCTTTATATGTACTCCCTATAAGTTCGCTCTTTCGTTCTTCTTCCGCTTTTGTTGGATCTGTTGGTGTTGTTAGCATATATATAAATGCCATTGCGCCAGTTGGGTTTTTTGCTCCAGTTGGTATTCCATTAGCATTGATGCCTCCTAACAAAGCTTTATTCTTGTTAGATGGCCCTGTTGGGAATGGAACAATGCTATATGCGTCTTTCATTCCTGTAACATATCCAGGTGCCCCTACCATTGCTATTTTCCCATTTTTAAAATCTGCTAAATAAGTTGGATTTTGGTCAAGTGAAATAAATCCACCTTTTGATGCCGGTTGTAACCATTTAGACATAAAGTTTAATGTTTCTATCATTTCTGCAGATTTTAAATTTGAACTGAATATTCCATTCTTTTCCGTCATCATTCTGGTTCCGTTCATTGCTCCAAAACCTATTGCTGTTAAATAGTTTCCATTATAACCATATTGATCTGTCGTTCCATCCCCATCTGTATCCATTGTTAATGCTGCCGCGGCTTTTGCAAATTCATCAAATGTCCATTTGCCTTGTTCAAAAAGTGTTTCCGGTGATGGTAAGCCATATTTTTTGAACATTGTTGCATTATAAGTAATAAATTCAACTGATATCCCTGAACCTGCATTTATACCATATATTTTCCCGTTATAGGTGAAGTAATCCATTGAAGTTGATGTCCAAATCGATTTATCAAAACCTTTAATATCATCAAATGGTTGAACAACTTTTTGTATTGCATTTGATGGGAAAAATTGAGTTGACATAATAACACAGTCAGGTGCATCTCCTGCTGCTTGCATTTGAACTATTTTTTGCATTTGAAGATTCCAGTTAACACCTATAACAGTTACTTTCCCACCATATTTCTTCTCAAAGGCTGCTTTTGTTTCATAAATACTATCTTTTTTGCCTTGTTTTTTAAGTCCCGTATATTCCTCGGCTGTTATCCAATGAATTACTTTTATATTTTTGTTTATTAAGGTTGGGAATGGATCTTTTATCTGTACTTTCTGAGTTGTGTCATATTTAATTTCTCCTGATGAGCCTGTTGCACTTGTTGA
>CAZFQD010000138.1:0-5293 GCA_964520885.1 uncultured Oscillospiraceae bacterium
CTCCTAATCCAACTGTGCTAAATGTTGTTTGTGCCGAAAGATTAGTAAGTGTTGTGTTATTTGTTGCTACCAAACTGCCATCCAGATAGGTTTTTATAGATTTGTTTGGTTGGTCAAAAACGAAGACAAGTTGGTGCCACTGCGAATCAAAAAAGTCGGGAGAACCGGAGCTCCAACTCCAACTTATATTACTCCCTGTGGAACCAACTCCCGTACCAAAATGAATAGTATTTTGAACATTCTTGCTTACTGCAACAGCAAAACCCGGAGAATTATATCCCCATACACCCGTTACAAACAATCGTATTGTTGTATTAATCGGGGTATCTGGAGAAAAGTTTACCCAAGTGGATAATGAAAAGGCATCAGTTCCAAATTTAAATGCGTCGCCCGACATTTCTAAATAATTGTTGCTGTCAATGCTCACATACTTACCACTCGGTCCATTATCCGAAAGTAGTTTGTCGGAGTATACAGGTGTGCCGACCGGCGTAGCATCAATCGCAGATGTTCCTGTGTTTGCCCCTGATGCATTATCAAAAGTCAAAAGAATCCATGGAGATGAAACATCCGCCAAAACATTGATTGCTGATAATTGGCTTACTAACATTAATAGCATAGATAAGACACAAAAAAGACTGCAGACGATAAGTGATTTTTTTTTCATATCAAAACAAATCCTCCTTTTCAATAAAATAAAATAACGATGAGATACTCTAAAAACCGTGCAATTTACAGTCTTTTGTCAGTATCTCTATACACATATAATCGCATTTAATAAAGTTATATTATTTTTTAGTGGTTTACAATATCCGACATTATAATAAGTCCATCTTTCTCTTCCACCTTATAAATTACCGCTCGCTCATATGGCATTTTATTGGGTTTATGAATTGTCAGCATCAAATCCCCATTTATTTTACGAAACAACATACCGTGACCACCATCTTGATCAAACAATGGTTTGTCAATATGAATCCATGGACCAAGAATACCATTGTGAGAAACTGATTGTCCAATTGCATACCCGTTAATAGAGTGGCTAGACCATAGCATTATTAAATCTCCATTTTGTGCATTAAATAAAAATGGTCCATCTGTAACATATTTTTTTTCATCCTTTTCTTCTGCATTACTTATTGATAATGTCCATTTCGCATTTGAAGCTTTAAAAAGCAAAGTAGGCTCATTAATTATTTTAAGCAGTTTATTGTCAAGTTTTGCAACATATATCTGTCCATCTTTAACCTCTGTCCATTCACGACAAAAAACAATCCACGGTGTATTTAGGTAATCTATAAAAAGAGTTGCGTCAAGGCAAAACCATCCATTTGGAGTAATAGGTGTATTACTAATAGGTGAAAATTTACCGAGAGGATCATTGCTACATAATATATGGCATGCCCTGTTTCTGTTTTCAGATTTAAATGAAGCAAACATAAAATATTTATTATTATATTTATATACTTCAGGAGCCCAATAATTCTCATCAGCCCAAAAATCAGCAGAGGCTGAAAAGACATCGTATGGACCTTCCCAATTATCAAGATCCTTACTTACATATTTCTACAATAGCAACTCCAAAACTTTTTATTTCAATAATTTCAGACACAACTTGTCTTGACAAAATATCAATACCTTTAAAATCAATATCAATCTTCATATCATTATTATTATGGTTGAGTATAATTATATAGGAACAGTTGCCTTTTTGCTTCTTTATAAACTCAACACCATCATATGTTTTGTAATTTAACGGTTTTATGGAAAGATTTTTTATTATCCATTCCATCAAATTCCGTTGACTTGTAGAATCCATATCACAGCCTATATAATACACTTTACCTTTACCATATGAGTTTACAGTAATACAAGGCTTGCCTGCATAAAAATCAGATGTGTATCTTGCCAATACAGTTGTGCTCTTTTCCACTATTACATCACACCATATTGTTGCAGTTCCATCACCGAATACACCCTTAAAAGTATTGAATCTGTCTGTATTTAATGCATCATATTCTTCCAACTCTATATTGGAAAGTGTTTTAAAGAAACCGGGTAATGTTTGCATAGTTATCGCATTATTCCAATTCTTTATTCCGCACCGAAAAGTTAATACAACATTACCGCCTTCAAATACATAATCTTCTATTTTTTTTGTAAGTTGTTCGGTCATCAAAGAAACTGCCGGAAGTAAAACCAATTTATATGGTTTTAAGTCATCATGCAGATTTATTATGTTACAATTCAAATTTAATTCAATGACAGCATTATAATATGCCTTAAGAAATTGATTGTATTCAAATTTTGCACTATGATTTTGATATTCATGACTCCAAACATTATCATAGGACTTTACCATAGCTATATCCGCCGGATTATTACTATCTTCAAAAATAGAACCGATAACTTTAAGTTCACAACTTAATCCTTCAATTTCCTTATAGCGTCTTCTCGGAATGCCGTCATGATCTAAAATACCATGCCAGTATTCTTCATTGCCGAAAGTGCAGGTACGCCATCTGAAATATATGATTGCTTCGGCACCATGTGCTAATGATGAGTATGTCCATAATCTAATTTGTGCTGGCTTTGGAGTATCACCTAGTGCCATTGTACCGCTTGGTCCGCTTTGTTGTTCCATAACCCAAAAATTTCGTTTCTTTATAGCACGCATTAAATCGTGTGCCATTGCAATATCTTTATAATCATACTTACCATACGGAAATACAGGATAATTGTCCCATGACACAAAATCTAAATCCTTAGCCAAATTAAAATAATCAATTTCAGAAAAATGCCCCATAAAATTATGAGTTATGGGTTGTTTGCAACCTATATCTCTTAAAATATCAATCTGAAATTTCTGATAATTTACTACAGAATCAGATGAAAACCGCCTGAAATCCAATAACAACCCCGGATTGTGTGGGAAGGAGCGTTTATTGGGCTGTTCAATAGCAGCATAAGTTGGTAATTCAATTTCATCAAAAACATTATAGCTTTGGCTCCAAACAATTGTGCCCCATTCTTTATTGAGAGTATTAATATTTTTATATTTTTTCTTAAGCCATTCTCTAAATGCCAACAAACAATGGTTGCAATAGCAAAGCACTGTTTCATGACAGCCGAACTCGTTGTCTATTTGCCAGACTATGACATTTTTATTGTCTTTATAATATTGTGCCATTCGCTGAACAATTTTTCTTGTTGCAACTTGATAATCAGGATTATTATAGCAATAATGCCTTCTGCTTCCATATCCTCTTTTTCTCAAATATCCATCGCATTGAAATATATCAATTTTATCAACAAGCCATTTAGGTGGAGTGGCTGTTGGAGTCCCTAAAATTGTTTTTATCCCTTTTTCCGATAAAATATAAATGGCTTTATCAAGCCATTTAAAATTAAATTGATTTTCAAATGGTTCAAGTTTTATCCATGAAAACTCTCCCATTCTAACGGCATTGAAACCAATTTTTTGCATCAATTCAGCATCTTTTTCCCATCTGCTTTCATCCCAATGCTCGGGATAATAATCCGCTCCGAAAATCATTAAAAACACCTAACTTTATTAAATATATTAAATATATTGTATCTCTAAGATATACCATAATTCTTTATTAATTCGAAAAATAATTCATTTTTTTGGATTTTTTGCTTATTTATATAATTACTTAACATTTCATCATATATAGATTGATAATATCTGGATTTCACTACATCTAAAACAGTGTCAAAATCAAGATATTCCCCACTTTTTCTTTCTAAACAATACAAAATATCATATCGCGTTTCTGATTCCAAAATTTCACTCAAACTGTTCTGGTTGAGTTTTACAGCTTTTTCCAAAACAAAACTATTATTAAGTGAATAAGAACGCATTGTATTTTCATTTAAATCCAAAAGCTCATATTTCACATTGATTTCCTTCAATTTACTTTCAACCGAAAGCCCTTTATTTATTTGGCTTTTTAAGTCCGTATAGACTTGCTGTGCTTTTGCATATCCATCCGGTTTACTAAATCTAATATCAATCAATTTATATGAATCGCTTTTTTTAAAATTTTTATCTTTTATTTGTTCATATAGTTTTTTATATTCCTCCATCCCTACATTTGGCTCTAAAATTTGCATTTGGCTTTGAGTTTTATTACGAATTTCTATAATATAATAATTAAAATATTCATTTACCCCATACTGCTGAGGACCGTAAATTGGCTGGTTCTTTGATAATTTATCTCTTCTATCCTGATTTTCAGCTTTAAAGGATTTCAAAAACCCATTATAACTAATATCTTCAATTATTTTATACTTTTTTGCAAGTATTTGCTCGGTCTTATACCGAATACATTCATTTACAGCTGTGTTAAATAAAACTTCAACAGGGATTTCACCGTCTATTGCCGTGTGCCAAAAATCATTAGCATTTGATATGCTACTTTTTGGCCTAAAATCTGAGTATATCATTGCTTTATTATCTTCCAACACCATCTCAAATTCCTGTTTACTTACGGGATATGAATCTACGGTAAAGACAATATCTTTTGTATCACTTAAATGTTTTTGATAAAGTACAAAAATTATGCTGGCAATAATAACAACTATAATAAAAGATAATATAATAATAAATATCATTTTATTTTTAGTAAAAATATCATCACCCCATTTAATATTAAATTTCAATATTTATATTAATTGTATTTATTTCATTATTGTTTTTCTTGGGCTCCAATATCTGTCAACCCATTTGGCACTTTATTTCCCCAATAATCTTTCCCACCATTATTTTCAATTGCTCTTCCTGCATTTATACATGGTGAGCCTGTCTTTAACTTATATCCGTCAACTGTGTTAATTCCAATACCACCACTACCGCCATTCACAAGCATAGGGTCAGCAGTGATAATATGCGGGTCATTTGGCTTTATTGTTAGATTTGGTGTATAAAAACAATTATAATCAAAAATAGCCCCATCAGTTATATCATTGCCACCGGTTCCCAGATTAATAAAAATATTATTATAAAAATATGCTTCCCCAGCATCCCCTTCAGGACCTGTAGTAAGTAGTAGTTTTGCATTTGATAATGGTCCCATATAAATTGTATTGTTGTAAAAATAACATTGCGTGGTTGCAGCACCTACAACACGGATAATCCTGGATCTATCATTTTGGCTTATATTGTATCTCACAATACCTTTTTTATTGGAAACTGAACTGAATGAGCAAACCAACATAAATCCGCCCATATTATCATGGCTGTAATTATATTGCATTATATTGTTTGTGC
>CAZFQD010000139.1:0-5172 GCA_964520885.1 uncultured Oscillospiraceae bacterium
CAATAAGACGGCGTCATTTAAAGTTTGGGGATTTATGCAAATTCTTATATTTTCAAACCTATTAATTATCTTTAATTTTTCACTATCAATAGTATCGGGGCGACCAGCTTCTATTGTTATTTCTCTTATTAAATCTAAATTATAATTTGTTTTTATTGTAAAAAGCAGTTTTTCCAATTGGCAAGCGGATAATATTGTTGGTGTTCCACCGCCAATATAAATACTTTCAACATTTAAAGCACAACTTTTAACTAATTTAGCAGTTTCTATAATTTCTATGCAAAGTTTTTGCAAATAAGGTTCTATTAAATGATGAGTTTTTTCTATGCTATGCGAAACAAAAGAGCAATATTTACATCGTGAAGGGCAAAATGGAATTGAAATATAAATGCTAACTGAGTTTTGCTTTGTAAGTGCTAAAGCCGAATTGCTATATTTTGCAGTTTTAAATAATAGTTCTATTTTATCCTGCCTTACTAAATATTTAGATTTTAATATATTAGCAGTTTGCTTTTCACTGAAACCTTGCAATAAATATTGAACAGCAATTTTTGTAGGGCGAATTCCAATAATTATACCATAAGGAGGGGCTTTTTCACCTTGCTTTAAAGCACAAAAATAAAAAGAGCGAGTTATTAAATTTTTTACTTGAATTTTATCTTTATTTTTGCTTTTGCAGGTGGCAATAGTAGTAAAATTATTTATTGAAATTATGGTTTTGCTAATAAAAAAGTTTTGCTTTTCATATAAAAAACTCTTAACAAATATTGCTTTTTCTTTTTTGGTTCTATCTTTTGTTATTTCAATCTTTTCACCAACAAAAAAAAGGTTACACATACATTGTATTTCATAAAGATTGTTATGATTAAGTTTTAAAAACATTGTAAATAGCACTTTCCTTTCAAAAAAGGATAAAGGAAGGGGAACTTTGTTGACGGTGAAAAGTGAAGAGTTTTGGTTGAAATACTTGGCGTTTCATAAATATTCTATTATAACTCACTGTTTGTATTGTGGATTTTTATTATACAAGTTTCAATTGTTCATTTATTTTTGCAATAATGCAAAAATAACTTGGTGTGCAGAATTTAACTTAGTTTTATCTTTTCCACCAGCGGTTGCACTATCTGGTTTTCCACCACCGCCACCGCCAGTAATTTTTGCTGCCTCTCTAACAATATTACCTGCGTTAGCACCCAATTTTACAGCAGTTTTTCCACAGACGCAAACAAAACTTATTTTATCTTCTTCAATTGTGGAAAGTAGTGCTACTGCAGAGGGCAACTTATCCTTAATAGTATCTCCCAACACTCTAAGTGCTTCCAAACTTGAATTATCAATAATTTCAGAAATAATCTTAAAATCGCCAACTGTTTTAGCCGATGAAATTAATTCATCTGTTTTTTGGTTAGCCATTTTTTGATTTAATTCTGCTATGGTTCTTGAAAGATTTTTAAAATCGTTTGCTAAAGAATTTGCTTTATCGGCAATTTCATTAGGGTTATTTGCTTTTAGGGGAATTGCAGTTTCATTTATTAAATTTTCTTTTTCTTTTAATAATTCCAAAACATTAAGACCGGTAACTCCCTCAATTCTGCGAACACCACTTGCCACAGAGTATTCAGATATTATTTTAAACAGCCCTATCTTAGCGGTATTATCTAAATGAGTTCCTCCGCAAAGTTCAATTGAATAGCCCCCCATATTTACAACACGGACAGTATCGCCGTATTTTTCTCCAAAAAGGGCAGTAGCCCCAATATCTTTTGCTTTTTTTATGCTCATTTCAGATATATTAATGTTTAATCCCTCTAAAATCTTTTGATTGACTATTGTTTCAACCTTTTCCTTTTCCTCATCAGTTAATGCTGAAAAGTGAGTAAAGTCAAATCTTACTCGTTCATTGTTAACGAAAGAACCGGCTTGTTCAATATGGTTTCCTAAAACTTCTCTTAATGCCTTTTGCAATAAATGGGCTGATGAGTGGTTTCTTTTAATTGCCTGTCTATTTTCAACATCAATTACAGCAATTACTTCATCATCAACCGATATAAAGCCCTTAATAACCTTTGCAAAGTGAAGATATTTTCCCCCAGCATTTTTTTTGCAATCGGTAATTTCAATTGTGCAATTTTTGTTTTCTAATATTCCTATATCTCCAACCTGTCCTCCGCTTTCGGCATAAAAAGGAGTAGACGACAATAAAATTATTCCCTCTTCATCTGTCCCCAAAGCTGAGGCTAATTCTTGCTCTTTAATTATTGCCAAAACTTTGGTTAAAAGCTCATTTTGAGTATATCCTATAAAATCAGTTTGATTAAATTCTTTTGTTAAATCATTTTCACCTTTCCAAGCACTATCGTCTAAAGAAGTTCTTGCACTTCTTGCTCTTTCCTTTTGTTGTTGCATTAATTCATTAAATTTATTTTCATCAACTAAAATTCCTAACTCCTCTAAAATATCCTTTGTTAAATCAAGAGGAAAGCCAAAAGTATCATATAGTTTAAAAGCATTTTCGCCACTTAATTGCTTATTATTTTCTAAAATCATTTCATTTAACAAGCAAAGTCCTTGGTCAATAGTTCTTACAAAGTTTTGTTCTTCAATTTTAATAATTTTTTTAATATATTCTTGTTTTTCGGCAAGTTCAGAATAAGCTTCTTTATTACATTCAATTACCGTATTGCAAACTTCATATAAAAACGGCTCATTAATACCCAATAATTTTCCGTGCCTTGCCGCTCTTCTTAAAAGCCTTCTCAAAACATAGCCCATTCCCTCATTTGAAGGCATAACACCATCGCCCACCAAAAAGCAAGTGCTTCTTATATGGTCGGCAATAACTCTTAAACTAACATCCTTTTTAGCATTTTCGCCATAATTTATTTTTGCAAATTTACTAATATGGGTTATTATACTTTGAAAAGTATCAACCTCAAAAAGATTATTAACATCTTGCATAATACAAGCCAATCGCTCTAATCCCATTCCTGTATCAATATTTGGCTTTGTAAGGCGAGTATATTTTCCTTTGCCATCACTGTCAAACTGTGTAAAAACTAAATTCCAAAACTCAACAAATCTATCACAATCACAGCCAACGGCACAATTTTCACTGCCACAACTATATTTTTCTCCTCTGTCAAAATAAATTTCAGAGCAAGGTCCGCAAGGACCGATGCCATGCTCCCAAAAATTATCTGCTTTGCCTAAGCGAACAATTTTTTCAGGGGAAACTCCCACATCCTTAGTCCATATTTCAAAAGCCTCATCATCTTCTAAATAAATTGAAATCCATAATTTATCTTCAGGAATTTCCAAAACCACAGTAACAAATTCCCAAGCCCAAGCCGTAGCCTCTTTTTTAAAATAATCTCCAAATGAAAAATTGCCAAGCATTTCAAAATAGGTTCCGTGCCTTGATGTTTTGCCCACCCTTTCAATATCGGGAGTGCGAATACATTTTTGGCAGGTTGTAATTCTTACATTTGGAGGTGTAAGTTCTCCTGTAAAGTATTTTTTTAAAGGAGCCATACCGGAATTTATTAAAAGTAAACTTTTATCATTATTTGGCACTAAGGAAAAACTTTTTAGTCTTAAATGCCTCTTGCTTTCAAAAAAATTAAGATATTTTCCCCTTATTTCATTTAACCCAATTTTTTTCATAGTGCTTTCCTCTTTCGTTTTTTAAACAACATCTTTTTATAATAATAGCACAAAACCATTATTAGTCAATAGTTTTTCTTTCTAATACATCTACTTTACAAAATTACTACCCAATATTTATTGACAATAAATATTACAATGTTATAATGAATATAATATTTAGTGGAGGTAATAAGTTATGAAAAAAGGTTTATTAATCACTTTGGGTGTTATTATTGTTATTATAGTTATAATTGGCGGTTCATTAATGGGTGCATATAATGGATTAGTGGGCGAGAGGGAAAATGTAACTGCAAAGTTAAAAAATATTGACACTGATTTGCAAAGAAGAGCTGATTTAATTCCTAATTTAGTTAGCACCGTAAAAGGCTTTGCTGAGCAAGAAAAAACCATAATGGCAAATATTACAGATGCAAGAGCAAAATTAAGCGGTGCTACAACACCAGCAACAAAAGCGGCGGCAAATGATGAATTAAGCGGAGCTTTAAGCAGATTATTAGTTGTTGTTGAGGCTTATCCAAACTTAAAATCAGATGCTAATTTTAGACAGTTAATGGACGAGTTAGCAGGAACAGAAAACAGAATTAAGGTTAGTAGAGTAGATTATAACAATGCTGTTCAATTATATGATACTCACATTAAAACATTTCCAACATCAATATTAGCAGGTATGTTTGGATTTGAACAGGCTGAATATTTTGAAGCTTCAGAATCTTCAAAAGAGGTTCCAAATGTTGACTTTACAAGTTCAAAATAAATTTAATTCCTAATTAAAAAGGAGTTATTATGAAAAAAATTAAATTTGTTTTGCTAATTATAATATTTTTAATATTATTTACTATTAGTAGTCTTGCTATAACCATTCCAAAGGCTACCTCAGATTTTTATGTTAATGATTTTGCTAATGTAATGACAACAGAAACAAAACAACTTATAATGCAAAAAAGTGTTGAGTTGCAAAGCAAAACAGGTGCTCAAATTGTAGTTGCCACTGTAAATGATATGGGCGGAAGTGCTGTTGAAGAATATGCAATAACTATGGCAAGACAATATGGAATTGGAGAAAAGCAAAAAAATAATGGAGTTTTAATTTTACTTGCAATTAGTGAGCGAAAAAGCCGAATTGAAGTAGGTTATTCACTTGAAGGTGCTTTGCCTGATGGAAAAACAGGGAGAATTCAAGATGAGTATATGACCCCTTATTATGCAAAAAACAATTTTGATGAGGGATTAAAAAACGGCTATATTGCTATTTTAAACGAGGTTTTAAAGGAATACAGTATTACATTAGATGGCACTGTTTCAGCACAAAAGGGAGCTGCCAACAATGGCTCAATACCTGTTGCTTTTCAAATAATTATAGTAGTTTTTATTATAGTTTTGTTGTTGGTAGATTGGATATTCTTAGGTGGCACCATTACACGCACACTGTTTTTATTCTTTATATTTAACCGCGGAGGTCGTGGCGGTGGCGGTTTTGGTGGTGGAAGCGGTGGCGGTGGATTTAGT
>CAZFQD010000140.1:0-5148 GCA_964520885.1 uncultured Oscillospiraceae bacterium
AAGATTTATGAGAAAATGTGCGAAGAGCAAAATGCGAAAACTGCTTCTGAGAGAAAAAGTCAAGTAGGAACAGGGGATAGAAGCGAGAGAATTAGAACTTATAATTATCCTCAAGGTAGAGTATCCGACCATAGAATAAACTTAACCTTATATAAATTAGAAGCTTTTATGAATGGTGATTTAGATGAAATGATAGATGCACTAATAACTACTTTTCGAGCAATGCAGCTTCAGTCAGAAGAATAAAGTAGAATGTAGAATGAAAAAAATGTCATTGCGAGCATAGCGTGGCAATCTCATTTTCAATTCTCAATTATTATGTAATATGTTTTCTCTTTAAAGAATATTCTTTTTATAAGGATGTTTGGAGGGAAAACTATTGGAACATATATTAAATATAACTTTTGTTGGAATATCTGCTGGAGTGGTTGGAACGGCAATTGGTGGGATATTAGCACTGTTTTTTAGTAAAGCAAGTAATAAGATTATAAGTTTTGTTTTAGAGTTTTCCGCGGGCTTAATGGTAGCCGTAGTTTGCTTTGATTTATTGCCAAATGCATTTGAAATGTCAAATTTTTTACCTGTTTTATTAGGCATTTTTTCTGGTGTAATGTTTGCTATGTATATGCAGGAAAAAATAAAATATAGTCCTAAAGCAATTAGTAGTGGTAAAAGTGGTTTGTTGGGAACTGGAATAATGATGTTTGCATCAATAGCGGCACATCATTTTCCTGAAGGGTTGGCAATTGGCTCGGGATATGAGGCATCAACGGCATTAGGTATTTCTTTGACAATTGTATTAATATTTCATGATATTCCAGAGGGCTTAGCTTTAGCCCTCCCGCTTAAAAAAAGTGGTGTTTCATCTATTAAAGTAGTTTTGGCGGCGGCTATATGTGGGATTCCCACTGGAATTGGTGCTTTTGTAGGAGTGAGCATTGGATATATTTCAAAGGATATTATTGCTATATGTTTAGCGGCGGCTGGCGGAGCAATGTTATATGTTTCAATAGGCGATTTAGTTGCTGAATCGAAGCAAATTTATAGTGGTAGATGGTCATCGGTTGGAAATGTATTAGGAATGCTTGTAGGTCTAATAATCTCCTATTCATTAGGATAAATGAGGGATGAAAAATAAATACTAAGATTTTTAAATTAAATGAAAATAAAATTGATTATTGTGCAATTAATGAGATTGCTAATATAATAAAAAATGGCGGTATTGTTGCTATTCCAACAGAAACTGTTTATGGTTTAGCGGCAAATGCTCTTGATGAAATATCTGTAAGTAAAATCTTTATTGCTAAGGGCAGACCATCGGACAATCCTTTAATTGTTCATATTTCAAGTATTGATCAAATAGAAAAATATGCAAGAAATATACCAAAAAAAGCATATACTCTTTTTGAAGAATTTAGTCCCGGTCCCTTGACAATTGTTTTAAAAAAGAAAAAAATAATTCCTTATATTACCTCTGGAGGATTAGAAACAGTTGCTCTTAGAATTCCTAATAATAAAATAGCACTTGAAATAATCAAAGCATCTAATTGCCCTTTGGCCGCACCCTCTGCAAATATTTCTGGTTGCCCAAGTCCAACAAGATTTGTGCATATTCAAAAGGATTTAATGGGTAAAGTATCTGCTTTGGTTGATGGAGGAAATTGTGAAATTGGAGTTGAATCAACTGTTATTTCACTTATAGGTAAAACACCTAATATTCTTCGTTTGGGCGGAGTTACAAAAGAGCAAATTGAGAAAATCATAGGAAAAGTTGCGGTTGATAAAGCGGTTTTGGAAAAAATAAGTGATGATGATAAGGTTAGTTCTCCCGGGATGAAATATAGGCATTATGCTCCAAAAGCAAAGGTTATTTTAGTTAAGGGTGAAAATAATAAAGTAATTAACTATATTAATTCAGTTTGTGATAGAAATGATGGGATAATGTGCTTTAATAAAGAAGAAAAAATGTTTTTCAATACGAAAAATGTTATATCTTATGGAGATAATAACCAACCTAAAACCTTGTGTTATAATCTTTTTGATGTTTTAAGAGAATTAGATGAATTAAATGTAAATAATATATATGCCCGTTGTCCAAATAAATTAGGAGCAGGTGTAGCGGCTTATAGCAGACTTGTAAAGGCATCTGGCTTTACAGTTTTAGATGTTAGATAGGAGCGGATTTTATGATTATAATTGGTGTAACTGGCGGTTCTGGAAGTGGAAAAGGTGAGGTAGCAAAAGTATTTGAAAACAATGGTTATTATAATATTGATACTGATTTAGATGCTAAATCAGTTGTTAAAAAGGGCAGTAAGTGTTTAAAAGAGATAGAAAACTGCTTTTTAGATGTAGTTTTAGAAAATGGTGAATTAAACAGAAAAGCATTAGCTAAAATAGTTTTTAACAATAATGAAGAAATGAATAAATTGAATTCAATTATTCATAAATACATTACTATAAGAGTTATAAATAAGATTAAAACTCTTAAAAAAAAAGGAATTGATAAGGTAATAATAGATGGAGCGGCTCTTTTTGAAAGTGGAATAAATAAAAAATGTTTAAAAGTAATTGCAGTTGTGGCAAGTGGAAAAAATCGTTTAGATAGAATAATGAAACGAGATAATTTGACAATAGAACAAGCTAAGATGAGAATTAATGGACAAAAAAGCGATGAATTTTTTACAAAAAATGCAGATTTCGTTATAATAAATGATAAAGATATTAATAATCTCAACAAAAAGACCAATGATATAATAAATCATATAAAAAAGGATTATTTGAAATGAAGAAAAAAAGGATATATATATTTATTTTTTGCATTGTATTTGCTTTACTATTAGCGTTATCTCCATTAATAATAAATAGAATATTCAAACATATTTACCCCATAAAATATGAAGAATTCGTAATGAAATACTCCGAAAAATATAATATTGAGCCGTCTTTAATTTATGCAGTTATAAAAACTGAAAGTGGATTTGATAAAAATGCTAAATCTAATAAAAATGCTGTTGGATTAATGCAAATCACGGAGGAAACATTTAATTGGCTTATTATTAAAACTCCAGAAAATGATAATAACTTGAGTTTTGAAGATATTGTTGATCCAGAAAACAATATTCGTTTAGGCACATTTTTAATAAAACTAAATTTAGAGTATTATGATGACGAAAACACTGCCATTTGTGCCTATAACGCAGGAAGAGGTAAAATGGATAGTTGGCTTAGTGATATTAGGTATTCAAAAGATGGCAAAAAAATTGATATAGTTCCCTATGAAGAAACAAAAAATTATTTAAGTAAGATTATGTCTGTTAGGAAAATTTATAATCAACTATATTTTGATGAAGGAAGTGTAAATTAATGAGTGAAAAATCAAAAGGTGAGTTATTAAAAGAAAAGTTATTCTTAAAAAGTGAAAATTGTTTTAATGTTTTGGGACAAGACGAAAGTGCAAAAGCTTTTTTGTTTTGTGATAATTACAAAACCTTTTTGGATTCTGCTAAAACGGAGAGAGAAGCCGTTGCTTTTGTTATTAATGAAGCAATAAATAACGGATTTGCCCAATTTGATAGCAGTAAAATTTATAAAACAGGAGACAAAGTATATTACAATAATCGCAATAAAGCATTAATTCTTGCAGTAATTGGTGTTGATAAGTTGGAAAATGGATTTAGTATTGTAGCATCACATATTGATGCACCAAGACTTGATTTAAAACCAAGACCTGTTTATGAAGAAGGAGAACTTGCTTTTTTAAAAACACATTATTATGGAGGAATAAAAAAATACCAGTGGACTGCGGTGCCTTTAGCAATTCACGGAGTGATTATAAAAAAAGATGGAAACACAGTAACTGTAAATATTGGCGAAAAAGAAAACGAGCCAGTCTTTTGCGTTACTGATTTATTGCCTCATTTAGCAAAAGACCAAATGTCTAAAACAATGGAAAATGGAATTTTAGGTGAGGCTTTAAATGTATTAATTGGAAGCATTCCTTTTAAAGATGATAAAAGTTCTGAAAATGTAAAACTTAACATTTTAAATTTATTGTTTGAAAAGTATGGAATAATAGAACAAGATTTTATTTCAGCAGAACTTGAAGTTGTGCCTGCATTTAAAGCAAAGGATGTGGGTTTTGACAAAAGTATGATTGGTGGCTATGGGCAAGATGATAGAGTATGTGTATTTCCTGCATATTCAGCAATATTTGATGTAAACAAGCCGAATAAAACTACAGTAGTTGTTTTAACTGATAAAGAAGAGATAGGCAGTAGTGGAAACACCGGCTTAATGGCATCTTATTTAAAGAATTTTCTAAAATCTCTTTGCAACTCTCAAAAACAAGATTTTATTAAAACTCTAAACAACTCAAAATGTTTATCTGCCGATGTTAGTGCTGGCTTTGACCCTAATTATCCTGATGTAAACGAAAAAAACAATACCGCATACTTAAATCATGGCACTGTTTTAACTAAATATACAGGAGTAAAAGGAAAAGCGTCAACTTCTGATGCAACTGCTGAATTAATCGCATATTTTAGAAAGATTTTTGATGACAATGCAGTAATTTGGCAAACAGGCGAATTAGGTAAGGTTGACCAAGGTGGAGGCGGAACTGTAGCACAATATATTGCTCATCTTGATATTGATGTAGTTGATTTAGGTGTGCCTGTTCTTTCAATGCATTCGCCATTTGAAATAACATGCAAGTCGGATATTTATATGACTTATAAAGCAATATTAGCATTTTTTAATAACTAATTATTTCATTCCTGAAAATAAAAGAAATAATATAATTAGAATTATATCATCTTCTGCCTCTTCGTTAATTAGTAAAAAAAGCAAAACGATAAGTAGCAAATCATCAGTTTTAAAATTTTTTAGAATGTTTGATAATGGATTATCTCCGCCAAAAAGTAAAGATTTGTTATGATGTTTTTCTAATTTCTTTATATTATCTGAATGATTATTTTGTGAATCATTAAATTGAGAAAGCATAGAGGTTTCCTTTGCTCGTTTAATTGCTTCTTGTTGCATTTTAAATAAGTCTCCATCAGACTCAACACCTATTTCTCTTGCCAAAATAATCACCTCAAATTATTTAAAATTTAAAATCATCGCCTAAAACGAGTGCGATTTGCG
>CAZFQD010000141.1:0-4995 GCA_964520885.1 uncultured Oscillospiraceae bacterium
TTAATAATTTGAGCTTGGTCTCTTCCACCATAAAGCCAAATCTTTAGCGATGTTTTAGTATCACTTTTGTTGCCAATAGAAGAATAATCTACAAAGAAAGAGTAAACAAATGAAGCTACTCCAAAGTTAAAACCATCAAGTAAACTTGCAGTTGGAGATGGTGTTTTAACATCAGGTGACTTAATAAATATATAGTCAAGCTCAAGAGGTTGATTTTTCATAAACAAAATCCAGCTTGAAACCGTGCTAATATTGTTTTTAAAACTCGCAAGTCTATTACTAATTGATCTTGGATTTTCAATTATATCATCAAATTCAAATGATACAGTTTGCAATGTTGAGGCTTCACTACCTTTAAAACCAGTCAATTCTACTATATTGGAATATATTTGATTTATTACTGCAGAACTATTTTTTAAAGTAGGAATAAATTCGGGGATTGATGTATCTATGTTATAATCTCTAAATGGGTCAGGTGCTGTAGTTGTAATCATAACAATGCGTCTATAAAGAGCATTTAATTCAAAAACAGTGTCCTGTAATTTAATTAATGTTGGAGACATTGCTCCAACTGTTGCTTCAATTTTAATTGTATGCTTTCCTTGCGTTAAATAAAATTTATAAGGAGTATCCCCACCCAAAACCTTTGCTTGCCACTGTGAAGAATAGGGAAATCTAACATCATTTAACTCTTGAAATGGAATAGCATCATCTATGTATATTCTTCTCGTTGTAAAAAGACCACGAACTATAGATTGTCTATATTTTAAACCTAATTCATAAAGACCATCCTTTGGACAATCAATTTCCCAACTTATCCACTGACCCGGAAGCGACCAACTATATCCTCCAATTGTATTTAGCTTTAACTGAGATGCAGAATTCGGCTCAGTAGAAGGTGTGCTCTTATCATATGCCGGAGTAAGCTGAGGAGCGGACTTTAAAAGAGTTTCTTCTGCCTGCCTTTTTACAAATTCATCTGAAACATCAGCATATCCTTTGCTTTTAAAATTTGCTTCAACTTCGCTATAATTTTTATTTACAATTGGTTGGCAAAGATTTATATTTGAAATCATAAAGCCTGCTCGTTCAGTTGAAATTGTTACTTTATTTATACCTTTTTTAAAATTAAACATAAGAGGTGTATTAAAATTACCGTCAGTGTCCATTAGATAAACAGTTTGCCAAATAGGATTTTCTTCAACACTTGAACGAATGTCATTGCCTCTACTATCGCTACTTATTTTTCCACTGTCTTTCCATATGCGATATAATGTGAATTTTTGTGCTTCATTAAAAGGGAATTGGTCATTAATTTTAAAATTAAACTCAATATTTGAACGATACCCCTCAATTTGTTTATATGTAAAAAAAATCGCATAATTGCCCTCCTCTAAGACATCAACATTCCAAGAAAGGGTTCCTTCATCTTCAGTCCAAGAAATAACATTTGATTTATCATCAACTTTATCTAAAACCGTAACTTTTGCACTAATTTCCTTAATATAATCAACAAGATTAATGGGTATTTCAGTTTGAGGGAGATTTGCGTTTTTATTTTTTTCAAAATATTTTTGATACCCGGATGACCTATCAAAAAGAATGCCAGATACATTATCTGCACCTGAGTTAGATGTTGCATAGGAGGTAAGATAAATTAACGAAAAATTTGTTACCACCATTAAAAACACAATGCATAAAGAAACTATTTTTATTAATTTTTTCTTTAAATTTTTACTCACAATATGAACCTCCTGCAATATCCTTAAAATCAAATAGTGATAAATTTTTTCGCTAAAACTTTTTGAATATACTAAGCATAAATAAAAAAAGGTTTACCTGTTTGAAACTGTTTCTATTGTGCCATATTTTTGGAGTTGCTCAAAAGATTTTTTTAGCTTAAACTACTTTTGTCTTCATTGCAACTCCTAATATTAATTTATTCTCTTTACCGATTTTCGAACAACAAGTCTCGTATCTAATAAGATATTATCAGACCAACATTTTCTTTTGCCTGTTAAAGTATCAACTAAAGATACAGCCGCCATTCTCCCCAAATCAAAAATAGGTTGGCGCACAGTGGTTAAAGGAGGAAGAAAATGTTCAGAATACTCATAATCATCAAATCCAACAATAGAAACATCGTCGGGCACTGATACATTAATAGCATCTAATAATGACATTAGTCTAACAACCTCGGAGTCATCACAAACAAATAAAGCTGTAACCTTATCATCTCTTTCAAGAATTAAATTTTCAAGAACATATCGCATTTCGCTATCACTTTTTTTTGTATATTCAATAACATTGTTTTTGTCAAATTCAATGTTATTTTCTTGAAGTGCTTCTTTATACCCTTCTAAACGTTCTATATGGTCTTGATGTAAATAATCTGGCAAAATAAATGCAATATGTTTGTGACCCATTCCTATTAAGTAGCTTACGGCTTCTTTCGCACCCAATTTATTATTTGATTTAACATATATTAGCTTATCATTATCAAACTTTGTACCAATACTAACAATTGGAATAACTTCACAAATATCTGGTAAGAAATTATCGGTTAGCTTTAAATTAAGAAAAACTGCTGCACAAATATTTCTTTTGTAACAATATATATTAAATTCATCACGATTTTTTGGAACCTTAAATATTGGTGTTAATAAAATATTATAATTATTATCATAAAGCACCGAGGTTAAACCAGCTATAATATTCATTACATACGGTGAAAATTCAGCAATATAATTGATGCTAATTGATGCAGTACCAAGAAATAAGCCAACATTATCAAACTCATTCCTTGAAATTTTAGGAACAAAGCTTGTTTTATTTATAATTTCAGATATTTTTTTTCTTGTCTCATCTCCTACTCCATCTCTACCATTTAATACACGAGATACAGTAGTTACAGAAACATTAGCCTCCCTAGCTATTGAATAAATTCCCTTTTTCATCTTGTAATACTCCTCCATAATCATCATAGATTTACTATCTACGAATATTTGTTTTTTTTATTCTATATTATTTAGTGTATAAAGTCAATTAAGTTGACTTTTTTATTTTTCTTATCTTTAATAGATAAAATACCGCTCCGCCCGCTAACAAAAGAGCTAAAATACCAATTGCAAGGATTATAAGAATATTATTATTTGTTTTTGGTTCGTTATAATTAATCTGAATGCGTAAATTTCTTATTGCATCATCCTTTTTCAATTGCACCTTCATATCTTTATTAACAACCTTAGATAGGTCAGTAATAATTTTTCCTTTTGAATCAACCACTGCAACGCTAAAAGCAGGGTCGCAAACTAAACTATCTGATAATTCTTTAATAGTGTGTTGTTTATATAAAGCTACAGTTAGTGTATCCATATAAACTGCTATAGATGTAGAATTTGATTTTAAACTACCCGAAAGTTCAGCAACATCAATAGATGCAACAGATGAAGTGTTTGAAGAATCGGAATTTGTCATATCCAAATCACTACTTAACATATCTGATTCACAATCAGATGATGTGTTTGTTGTGGTTGAATTTGATGAATTTAAAGTTGTTGAACCACCAGGACTTTTTGTAGCTACTGGAATTGTGTCATCAACTGTATTCACAGTTTGTCCCACTTTCCAAAAATACATATCGTCAACATAAAAATCATTGGTATTATTTTCTTCAGTAGAAATAAAAACTGTCGCTCTTCTTAGGTTTCCAGACCATGTTACCTCATCTGATACTACTCCATTTCTATTAATACTAAGTGGATCAACATCATAAATAGCTATTGACGTTTGAGACCATTTTGTTGTATCACAATTAACTTTTGCACTACTATACCATTCACCACCACGATCTGCATCTGTATCGTCCTCAATATATAAAGTTGCCCCCACATTCGCCGTCCCAGCTTTCATTTTTACAAAGCCAGTTGCATAATACTTGCCTTTACCATTGCTTTTTACAGCTGCCGTTACATCTTGTGTAATAGCGGTCCATCCTTTTTCGGCTGTAGTACCAGCATTTGCTTTAAAAACAAGAGCTGATTTTGTTCCAGTATGTGAAATACCTGAAGCAAGAGAAATAAACTTACTTGGAGATACAGGAACATTTCCTTCATTATGCGAGTACCATCCAGCTATTGGATTAGTCCCAGTTACATTTTCAAAGCTCGGATTTTTAAGTAAATTACTTTTATATCCTGGCTTTGCAGGTTCAGGAAGAGCAGGAGGAGTCCATCCAGCTGGAACAGCTTTTCCACCTAACATCCAAAAATTAATATCATCAACAATAAAATCTTTATTATCAGTTTCAGTAGTTCCTATATATAATGTCGCAGATATTATTGTTCCTGTATAATTCAATTTCATATGAAGTGGCATAAATTTACCAATAGTTTCATCATCATTAACGGCAAGGGAGTTCCACCCAAACATAGACCAAAGACCAGAATTATCAATAGCACATCCGCCAGTGGCTAAATATAAGTTATCTCCACTATTTGTTTTAACATTAAGGCAAGGTCCTAAACTAGCAGTTTTATAACCACCTGAAGTAACTAACTTGCCAAAACCAACAGCAACAAATGAATAATCACCATTTGGGTTAGGACAATTGTACTGAATATATTTTGTAACATCCTGAGCAATTGCAGTGTAATTTGGTTGACCAGTAACCGCGTTAAGTGATTTTTTTACAATGCAGGATTTGCTTCCACCATAAGGAATACCATTTGTTACACTATTGTTAGCATTTCTTATATCTGTATGAGGAACAAGAAATTGGCTTACTGTATTACTCCCCTGAGTTATTTGAAACCAATCTTTAAATCCATTTGTGGCATCATACTGCTCAAAATCAGAATTAACAATTGCACGAGCTCCAGTAGCCAATTGCTCCGGTGTCAAAGCAGAAATGGTAAAACTAAAACTTGCTGAAAATAAACTTAATACCAAAAATACCGATAAAATAATAGCTGTTAACTTTTTCATAATTACACT
>CAZFQD010000142.1:0-369 GCA_964520885.1 uncultured Oscillospiraceae bacterium
GAAAATTAGGTGCTGTCAGCTGTTTTTAAAGTAAAATTTTTGACAGTACCATATTTTTAAAGGAGTGCAAATTATGAAATTAAGTAGTACTAAAATCAAGATTATAGGCGGGGTATTAGTTGGGCTAATGCTGTTTACTGTGGGAGCGGCAGCTATTGCCACTGAAACTGGAATTATTTCAAATTCCAAACCTAAAATTGCTCAGATGAGTATCCAAAACAATCAAAATATTCAGAAGAATGCAGATTTAAAAGCTGCTATATTAGAAGCTGTAGCAAATGGCAGTATAACTCAGCAAAAAGCTGATGTTTTATTAGCTAATATTGAAAAACAGGAAGCTAATAGGAAAGCACAAGTCCCTTTGCAGCA
>CAZFQD010000142.1:469-4973 GCA_964520885.1 uncultured Oscillospiraceae bacterium
ACCTATGGGAGTAGATAATATGGGTGGTCCATTTGAAGGAGCTGTTAAAGACGGCATTATAACAGCCGATGAAGCAAAGGCTTTAATTGAAATTAACAAAGCTGCACAGGAAGCTAAAATGGCAGAGCAGTTTGTAAAACAAAAGCAAGAAATGGTTGCTATTATTGAAAAATCAGTTGCAAATGGCAGTCTTACGCGAGAAAAAGCTGATGCTTTAATAGCTAATATTGAAAAACAGGAAGCTAATAGGAAAGCACAAGTCCCTTTGCAGCAAGCTCCTAACGGAAATAATGGTCAGCCTCCTAAGCCACCTATGGGAGTAGATAATATGGGTGGTCCATTTGAAGGAGCTGTTAAAGACGGCGTTATTAATACTGACGAAGCAAAGGCAATTGAAAATATTTTAAAAGCAAAAAATATAGTTGCAAGGAAAGAAGCTACCGCAAAAATACTCGCTAAGTTAGTAACAGATGGCATTATAACTGCGGAGCAGTCAAGCAAGATAATACTATCAATAGATAAGGATGAAGCAGATAGACAAGCCGAGATAGAAAAGGTAACTGCTATGACTGATGTGGAAAGAAAAACCTATTTAGAACAGAATAAACACGAGCCAAAACCGCCTTTTGCAGACCTAATTGCCAATGGAACTTTAACTAAGGAACAAGCAGATGCTGTTGCTAAAGCAATGATGCCTATGGGTGATATGGGTAGAGGTGGATGCTGTCCTATGGGAAATGGCGGACCGAATTGCAATAATTTACCTCCAATGCCACCAATGCAGCCATTTGCACCAGCTAATAATAATAATTAGTTTGAGTTATTAATCAAAACAGAAAGGGTTACCATTATGGCAATCCTTTCTGAATTTTTATGTAAATTAATTGAATTTTTGAGATTTTAGTGTATATTACTTTTATAGATGTTTCGGAGGTGTGAGTATGAATAAAAAAAAGATATTGATTGCCGATGATGAGGAACGAATTAGAAAATTATTAAGCGATTTCCTAATTAAAGAGGGTTATCAAGTGTTAGAGTCCAAAGATGGAGGACAAGCAATTGATGTTTTTACAGATAATCCCGATATTGACCTTGCTATACTCGATGTAATGATGCCAATTTTTGACGGTTGGGCAGTATGTAGAGAGATAAGAAAGCAATCAAATATTCCAATTATTATGCTCACTGCAAGAGTTCAGGAAAACGACCAGCTGTTTGGATTTGAGCTTGGTGCCGATGAATATATAACAAAACCTTTTAGTCCCAACATTCTTGTGGCAAGAGTGAATGCATTATTTAAGCGTTGCGAAGGGAATTTAAGCGAAATATCAAATTTTGATGGTTTAGAGTTAGTGCGTACCAGTCATATTGTTAAGATTGATGGAAAAATAATTGACCTTTGTCCAAAAGAATTTAAACTTTTGCTTTTCCTTATTGATAATCAAGGCATAGCTTTAAGTCGTGACAAAATATTAAACAAAGTTTGGGATTTTAATTATTTTGGGGACGCAAGAACGGTTGACACACATATAAAGAACCTTCGTCATAAATTATCCTCAAAAGCACACCTTGTGCAAACCGTAAGAGGGTTTGGTTACAGATTTGAGGTGCTGTATTGAGAAATTCAATAGGTTTTAAATTGCTTTTAGGTATTAACGGAATAATAATATTTTTTTTGTTACTTATCTTTTTTATAAACTCACAGTTTCTTGGCCAGTATTATATATCTCAAAAGAAAAATACACTTTCCGATGTCGCAAATAAAGTTAATTCAATATATAAAGGTAATCCGCAAATCTTAAATGAGCTATTAAATCAGTATGAGAATACAAAGGGAATGAGAATTTTAATATTTTCAAATGATAATATAATAAAATATGACACTCTTTGGCGTTCCTTTAATAATCCACAACAGGGCGGACAAAATGTGCCTTTGCCACCACCTGACCCAAATAAAAAACCTATTATTATGCAAATTGAGGGTTTTGAGATAAGATATGAGTCGCAACTTAAAACAGATTTTTTAGCTTTTTTAAAGCATCTTAATAATGGAGATTTTATTGAACTTGGTATTCCTATTTCCGCAATACAAGAGAGTGTTGCAATTTCAAACCAATTTCTAATTTTTGTTGGAATTTTTACAATAATTATTGGTTCACTTGTGGCATTTCTTTTTTCGAGGAGCTTTACAAAGCCTGTACTTCAATTAAACGAAATTGCAAAAAATATGTCGCAACTTGATTTCAGCAAAAAATATACATCGCAAAGCAAGGATGAAATAGGCACGCTTGGCAGAAGTATTAACTCTTTATCAAATCAACTCAACTTTACAATGACTGAGTTAAGGGATTCAAACGCAAAACTTGAGAATGATATAAAACTAAAAATAAAGTTGGACGATATGCGTAAAGAATTAATATATGGCATCTCTCACGAACTAAAAACGCCAATAACTATAATTCAGGGCTATGCTGAAGGCTTAAAATCAAACATAAATCAAGATGTTGCTGGCAGAGAATTATATTGCAATGTAATAATGGACGAAACACGCAAGATGAACAAAATGATAATGGAACTTTTGGAATTAGCTCAGATTGAATCGGGATATATGAAACTGGAAAAAGAGGAGTTTAATTTATCAGAGCTAATTTACAATGTTTTGGAAAGACTCCAAATAGTATTTAATGAAAATAAAATTAAAATAGATACTAATATAGATAAATCGGCAATAGTTAATGCTGACCAATCGAAAATAGAGCAGGTATTATTAAATTATTTAAGTAACGCAATAAATCACGTGGACTTCGAGAGAAAAATATCTATAAGAATGCAATTAAATGGCGAAACTGTTAGGGTTTCGGTGTATAATAGTGGCAAAAACATTCCAATTGAAGAAACTCCTTATATTTGGGATAGCTTTTATAAGTTAGATAAATCAAGAGCAAGAGAATATGGAGGCACGGGGCTTGGACTGTCAATTGTGAGAGCAATTCAGAGCCAACATGGAACAGATTATGGTGTGCAAAACTTACAAAACGGCGTTGAATTTTGGTTTGATATCAATTTAATATGAGCAAATCAAAAAAGTGCTTTGAAATTTATGAAAGAATAAAATGTAATTGAATGCGAACAGGTATATATACATTAGAATGGAGAAATATAAAGTTTTGGACACGTTATGCAAATTGCAGAGGGTTATAGCGTAGATTTAAGCGATGATATGCACAATGTTAATGAAAGTGAAAATTTCTGCCCAATAGCATTGTATGCATTTGGCATAAAGGACAAAGAGGACTCTGATCATAGTGCTTACCAAAACTATGGAACATTATACAAGTAATAGTTTGAAATAATATTTTTATTCTTAATCCTCCTTGCAAAAAGGGGGATTTAACTTTGGGTTTATTATTGATTAAAATAACAAATTATTTTTTATATCAAATCCATAGTTCTGACCAAAAGTGCAAAATAATAAACCTTTTATGCAAATATTAATTTATATTTTAGGTGTATAATTTAATCAAAAGTAAAGAGGAGTAAAGCATATGCGAAAACCAGCACTTGTAATAATGGCAGCGGGTATGGGCAGTAGGTATGGAGGCTTAAAGCAGATAGACCCTGTTGGACCTAATGGCGAATTAATAATAGATTACTCAATTTACGATGCTATAAATGCAGGATTTGAGAAAATAGTATTTATAATTAAAGAAGAAATAGATAAAGATTTTAAAGAAATAATAGGAAATAGAATTGAAAAGAAAATAAAGGTAGAATATGCTTATCAAAGAATTGATAATTTGCCGAATGGTTTCTTAGTTCCTAATGGAAGAGTAAAGCCTTGGGGAACTGGACATGCAGTATTATCTTGTAAAGGCATAATCAATGAGCCTTTTGCAGTAATTAATGCAGATGATTACTATGGTAAAGAGGCATTTGGACTTTTATTTGAATTTTTAACAAAGCCACGAAACAATACTGGCAAATACAATTTCTGTATGGCTGGTTACAATATTGAAAACACCTTAACTGATAATGGGCATGTTGCTCGTGGTGTATGCAAAGTTAATAATGACGGATATTTAACCGATATAGTAGAACGCACAAGAATTGAAAAAAGAGAGAATGAAATTCAGTTTACAGAGGATGGAGAAAATTGGGTTAGTATACCCAATAGTTCTATTGTATCTATGAATTGTTGGGGCTTTACGCAACAAATTATTGAAGAGTTAAATGACCGATTTGTTAATTTCTTAGAAAGCAATAAGGATAACATACTAAAAACAGAATATTTTTTGCCCTTTGTAGTGGATGAGCTAATAAAAGGAAACAAAGCAAATGTAAAGGTTTTAAAAACAAACGATAAATGGTATGGAGTTACTTATAAAGAAGATAAGGAAAATGTAGTAAATGCTATATGTCAAATGATAAAAGATAAAAAATATCCAGAGGGACTGTGGAATTAATGAATAAAACAGTGGATTTTAAAGAATTAGTAAAGCATTTT
>CAZFQD010000143.1:0-4964 GCA_964520885.1 uncultured Oscillospiraceae bacterium
TATGTTGATAGTACTGGATTTGTTTTTGAGGTGCAAACTTTAAATTACGAACCTTACAACCCTACTTTGG
Organism: uncultured Oscillospiraceae bacterium; assembly: GCA_964520885.1. Taxonomy (GTDB): domain Bacteria; phylum Bacillota; class Clostridia; order Oscillospirales; family SIG519; genus CAZFQD01. Next base: position 71 of record CAZFQD010000143.1, read on the forward strand.
TAAAAAACAGCATCAAAAACCTAAACCTTGGACAGTCAAAAAAAATACCTTGTGCTATAAAAGCTGAAGAGTGGGGTAATAATTTTCATTTTATTGCAAAGGATTTTGATACAAAAGCACCTGTAGATAGAAAAGAAGCCGTACAAATGTTAATAGACTTTGTAAATAGAGAATATATCAAGGGTGGAAACCACCCATGGGAAGCAATTAATGGACACTTTGAATATCAACATTATTCAGGCGAAATGGGATTTGATATCCTCGGTGCTGAAATTGGTGAGGTTATCAACAGTTATCAAATGCACATTGCGTTTACAAGAGGAGCTGCAAAACAGTATGCTAAACCTTGGTTAATAGATTTTTCTTCATGGTTAAATAATGGGATTCTTGATTATAGTGGACAAAAAATTTGGGGTGATTCAAGTGGAGAGAACAAAGGTCATTCAATCAGTTTACATGAAAGGTCTTACTATGTCAGCTATATGTCAGGTTCAAATTGGATTATTGCGGAAGCAGGCGGTATTAATTTCTTTTATCCTAGATTTGATGATGATGGTAATTATTTGCTGACACCTCTTGGCAAAGTTGGTCAAAAATTTAATGCATTTATAAAGCAAAATTCAGATATAGGGATTCCCTATACACCTTTTGGAATTGTACTGGATTATTATCACGGAACTTATTATGGGAGTGATTTTCCCAAGAAGGCGTTTATGTATTTTGACTATAATGACGGTGATAATCTCACTTGGAAGTTGTTAGACAAATTCTTTCCGGATTCATGGAGACAGTGGAATAGGGAAGAAAAGAATGCTCTTACCAACAGCCCATATGGAGATACCTGCGATATTCTTTTGCAAAATGCTTCGCAGGAAGTATTAAACAGTTACCCGGTAATTATTTTGTCAGGAGATATCAAGTTCAATTCTGCCGAAATCACAAGGATTAAAAATTATGTCAAACAAGGTGGTACTGCCGTCGTAAATTCTGCATATTTAAAATACTTCCCAGAATTCACAAAAACAGGTGGCGGAGATAGATATGATTTATCAATAGAAAAAGGCAAAGTGATTGTATATGGACCGGATTTTAATACAAATAAATTAGATGGTATTTTATCAGAGTTAACCAATAAGTATATTCCATTCACTATTTCTGGTAATGTAGAATATATAATGAATGTTAAAAATGGGAGCATAATATTAACAATCGTTAACAATGATGGCGTAACAAAACCAACCAATACGCCCCCTGTAATTGTCAATTCAAAAGCACAGACTATCAATGTGAAGTATATTGGTAATGGTAAGATAAGATGGGTTAAGGATTTGCGTATTGGAAAGATGATTACTACAAGTCCAAACCAAATAATTAACATTGGACCAGGAGACTTCTCAATTATTGAGTTTGGCATTTAAGTGTAATATTGTTTTATGTAACGAGCCTCTAATTTCATACATTTTTGCAAAATATAGAGGCTCCTATCATTTTTATTTGAGTTATAAAGATTGTAATATGATGTAGATATTTTAGATGTTTTTAATAGAAAGGAAATAGTTTATGAAAAAATATATACTTGACGAAAAAATATGGGAAACCCCTTATGTAGATGATACTGGATTTGTTTTTGAGGCGCAGGTTTTATTATACAAACCTTATATAGAAGAAATACAAAAACGAAGTATTCACAACTTGAATTTAGGTGAATTCAAAAAAATTCCATGTGATGTGAAAGCTGAAGAGTGGGGTAACACTTTCAATTTTATCGCAAAGGGTTTTGATATAAAAGCACCTGTAGATAGAAAAGATGCATTACAAATGTTAAAAGATTTTGTAAATAGTGAATATATTAAGGGTGGAAACCATCCATGGGAATCTATAACTGGACATCTGCAATATCAACATTATGCAGGTGAAATGGGATTTGATATCCTTGGTGTAGAAATAGGAGAAGTTGTCAACAGTTATCAAATGCATATAGCTTATACAAGAGGTGCTGCAAAACAGTATGGTACGCCATGGCTTGTTGACTTTTCACCGTGGCTTAATGATGGTATGTTGGATTATAGCGGTGAAAGAATATGGGGCGATTCAAGTGGAGAAAACAAGGGGCATTCTATTAGCTTACACGAACGTTCTTATTATATAAGCTATATGTCTGGTGCTAATTGGATTATTGCAGAAGGGGGTGGCATCAATTTCTTTTACCCTAAACTTGATGATGATGGCAATTATTTTCTGACACCACTTGGCAAAGTGGGACAAAAGTTTAACGCTTTTACAAAGAATAATCCTGATATAGGGATTCCCTATACACCTTTTGGAATTGTACTGGATTATTATCACGGAACTTACTACGGCAGTGATTTTCCAAAAAAAGCCTTTGAATACTTTCCTTATAATGACGGTGATAATCTAACTTGGACATTGCTTGATAAATTTTTTCCAGATTCTTGGAAACAGTGGCATAGAAAAGAAAAAAACACTTTAACAAACAGTCCTTATGGCGATACCTGTGATGTTCTTTTACAAAATGTTTCGCAGGAAGTTTTGAATAGCTATCCGGTAATCATTTTATCCGGCGATATTCATTTTAGTAAAGAAGAGGCTGAAAGAGTAATCAATTACATAAAGCAAGGCGGAACCGCCGTTGTCAATACTGCTTATTTAAAATACTTTCCAGAATTTTCAAAAATTGATGGAGATAATACAACAACTTGTTATCTTGAAAAAGGGAAAGCGATTGTATATGGACCTGATTTTTGTCCTGATAAGTTGGATGTTATATTGAAGGAGTTTACAGGAAAATACATCCCTTTTTCAATATCGGGAAACGTTGAATATTTGATGAATGTCAAAAAGGATAGTCTAATACTCACAATTATAAATAATGATGGCGTTATCAAACCTGTTAATGAGCCGGTTATTGTTGACCAAACAAAAAACCAAATCATAACTGTAAAATATAAGGGTGATGAAACAATAAAGTGGGTTAAAAATTTACGTACTGGAGATATGGTGGCAACAAGTCAAAATCAAACAATTAACATTGAACCTGGTGACTTTATAATTTTAGAGTTTGGGTTTTAGAAGAATAGAGAAGGATCCTTATAAATGCGAATTAGAAAATTGCATAAAAATTATTTTTTATGTAATTTAATATAATAAAGCTTGAGTATGCATTTAAAGGGGTATGGTTATGGGAAATATTAAAATTATATCAATTGATGATTACGGAGCTAATGTCAACAGCGGGGAGGATGCTCTTCCGGCTATTATTAGTGCATTAGATGACGCTTCTAAAAGTGATATTCCATCTATTATTTGTTTTTCTAGAGGAAGATACGATTTTTTCACATATAAAGCAAATAAACAAGTGATATACATCAGTAATACTGCTTCAGAGGTTGAAAATCCAGATGCCACAAAAATTTTGGGCTTAAGTATTGATTCTATGAAGGATATTACAATTGACGGAAATGATGCAACGATAATGTGTCATGGTAAAATGATAAGCATAGCAGTTTTAAAGAGCGAAAATATAAAGATAAAAAATCTATCTATTGATTATGCACATCCCACTGTCACTGAAATGACCGTTATTTCTATAGGAGAAAGACATATAGATTGTAGGGTGCATACAGATTCACAGTATAGAATTACGGATGGAAAGTTAACATGGTACGGAGAGAATTTTTCTTTCAGCAGTGGTATCTCCCAAATATTTGATCCTAATAGTGGCAGAACATGGCGTGAATATGGTCCAATGGAGGACGAAAAATTGGTTTGGCAAGAATTGTCAAAAGGGATACTGCGTTTATATTTTTGTGAAGATAACCTTGAAGGAAAACAAAACCCATATAATGTTGAAGTTGGTCAAGTCTTTCAAATGCGTAATCCCATACGTGATCAAGTAGGTGTGTTCATTTATGATAGCACAAATATTAGCCTTGAAAGTGTTACAATGCATTTTATGCACGGACTTGGCATCATTGCTCAGAATTCAAAGGATATAGATATACAACGGATAAAATGCATACCTAGTAACGATAGAACTTGTGCATCATTTGCAGACTTTTTGCATTTTTCAGGTTGCAGCGGGTTGATAAGAATTCAAGACAGCAAATTTATTGGAGCAAATGATGATGTAATTAATGTTCATGGAACCCACTTGCAGATTACGGATGTATCAGATAATACAATAACCATGCGATTTATGCATTATGAAACTTATGGTATATGCGGATTTAATGTGGGTGATATGGTTGAAGCAGTTGATGCTGACACTCTTTGCACTGTTGGAAGTGGTATTATAAAGGATTTTAGACAATTATCACCATATGAATTATCCATCATTTTGGGCGAAGATAAGTGCGGGCAATTTAAGATTGGAGATGTTATTGAAAATGTTACCTGCACGCCTGAGGTAATAATAAAAAACAATTATTTTGAAAGAATACCCTCAAGAGGTGTCCTAATAACCACAAGACGTAAAGTAATTATCAGTGATAATACCTTTAATAAAATGGTTATGAGTGGAATACTAATAGCAAATGATGCAAAGTTTTGGTTTGAATCTGGACAAGTTAAAGATGTTCTTGTTGAGAGAAACACATTCATCGAATGTGGTGAACCTGTTGTTTATATTGAACCAGAAAACACTGTTATTGATATAAAATTCCCTGTTCATCAGAACATTAAAATCAAAAACAACACATTCATTTGTGCAAAAAACACAGTGGTATTATCGGCAAAAAGTGTAAAAGGCTTATGGTTTACTGATAATGTTATTAAGGGGAAATGTCTTATGAATTCAATTATAACAACGGGGTGCAGTAATGTACATATTGAGTCTAATATTTCACCATCATCCACTTTAATAGTCAAAAATCAA
>CAZFQD010000144.1:0-4941 GCA_964520885.1 uncultured Oscillospiraceae bacterium
GGCTGTCAAGGGTTTGTTTCAGAAGTTTTCATAAAAGTTTTTACACTATCCTAAAGCACAATTTAGCATGCACTATTTGAACTTATAATTTAATAATCCCTTTAAAAAGTATAGAAAATGCCACCGGCATTTTCTATACCCGTCATACACAATATTATTTAACTTTTTTGTTCAGATTTTTCGCTACAAATACACCTGTTATAGAAACTGCTGACAACAGTAAAAATACGATTGAAAACATGATTCCATTATCTCCTGTTTCTGGTGACTCATTTGAGTTTGAGGAAGTTTGAGAGCTTGAAGGGGTCGAGGAAGTTTGAGAGCTTGAAGAGGTCGAGGAAGTATCCTCTGATTCTGTGTTGGCCATTATTGTCATATTTGAAATCGTATAATCTCCACCCCAATCAACAAAATTGAAATCACCCGAGGGAATAAACGGATTATCCTCAGTATCCGGAACCGTTGCCGTCATTGTAGGTGTTGAAGGTATGATACCTGACTTATCATAAAAATAACATTCAATGTTTTTACCAGTCATACTAAGTTTCACATGGTATGTTGTTCCTGGAATCGGTCTAAATCCAGCTTTAGATAAAGGCTCTATACCCCAATAATAATATTGATTTCCTATGTTAAGAGTAATATTGCCGCCACCTACTACCCTCGTTCCTTGCATTATAAGAGCATAACATAATTGCTCGTTCTCTTCTCCTGCGGAATGAAATATAAATTTATCAATATTCCACTCGTCAAGTGAAGGTGTGAAATCAAATTCCGCAACAAAATCAGTTATATCTTGTCTTCCGATGAGTCCATGTGTGAGCAAATAATCATCTTTCAACACATCATACGACAAAGGAAGTGTCCTATCAAATTTTTTACCTGCAAAACGCACATCGCTTTGAATATATTGAATTATTCCGTTGGCTGCCGGTGCAATCGTGGGCAAAATATCATTGCTGACATACACAGTTGAGCCATTTGATATTTGCAGATTTTTTATAAAATAATCCCCACCATTAGAAACAAAATTGAAATCACCTGAGGGAATAAACGGATTAGATATAGTATCCGGAACTGTTACCGTCATTGTAGGTGTTGAAGGTATGGTACCTGACTTATCATAAAAATAACATTCAACATTTTTACCGATCATGCTAAGTTTCACATGGTATGTTGTTCCTGCAATCAGTGCAATTGTGTCAGTAGCTAAAGGCGTGTTATATTGATTTCCTACACAAATCGAAACCTTGTCGCCGGTCAGTTGCCCATTCATCACCAAAGCATAGCATCCCGATTCAGTTCCAGCGGAATGAAATAAAAATTTATCAACATTCTGCTGGTTAAGCCAAGGAGTGTAATCAAATTCCGCAATAAAATCGGTAATTGTTGTGTCATTTGCCAAACCCCTCGTAAGTAAGTAATCGTCACTTGACATATCCAATTTCTTGCCTGCAAGCCGAACTCCACCTTTAACATACTGGACAATGCCGTTTCCCTGTGACTGTATTGTATTTTGCAAATCATTCTGATCAAACACTTTTACAAAACTGTCTGCTGATGCAATTGTGGCAAATGATAGCATAGATATAAGCATTGTCAGAGAAATTAACATGCATAATAGTTTTTTCATATTTATGACCATTCCTTTCGTTTCACTCAAGGCACAAAACTATTTGGAAAAGAGAAATAGTGCAGTGGGGACGTTTTCGACCACCGCCTGTGGCGGAAACAGGGAGAAAAAAGGAGTGGCGGTAACTTATGTTGTTATAAGCTGTGTAACAGCAAAACAAGAATATTAGTTACAACAGGGAGCATTCTCAATGTTATGCCGACAACGACCCAATATGTTGTTTATCTTTTTCAAACTTTTACCTCATAATTTATTTTTAAGTCTTTATGCCTTAAATCTTATAATGTTGCTTTTCTTCTAATCATAATAAATGTAGTGATTCCTCCACCAATAATTAAAATAGCCAGTATTATTATAATAATCAAACCGACATTATTATTGCTATTATTGCTATTATTTACTACCACAATTTTAGAGCTTGATTCATTTGATGGATTTGACTCTTCAGAAGATACTTGTGATATGATAGATGAAGATGCATCCGCACTTGATTGTTGTGACGAGATACTTGCAACTTTTGACAATGAGGGTTTTGAAGAAACAACCGTGCTTGTCGATGTATTTGAAACCACAGAAGATGATGTATCCGGATCATATGATGTTATCTTTATATCATCGACAGAAAAATTAACACCCCAGGAGCAGAATCCGAAAGTTCCCTGTGTAAATGTTGTATCCTGAAATTCACCAACCTTTACACCGTTTACATATGATGAAATATTACTGCCTCTGCAACTTATTTTAATATCATACCATGTTCCATTATCAAAAATCATGTTTTGGTTTTCTACAATTTTATTAGATTCCTTTTTATTATTTATTGCACTTTTTACATCCATGCATGCCCGCCAGCTCCAAAAATCAAATATGTATGATTCGTTTTCATAGTGTATCGGGCTTCTAAAATAAACCTTACCCCAGTTATAATCAGGGTTTTTAATTAAATCGGGTCTCAATTTTAATTCTAAATCAAAATCTTTTACTACCGGACCAAAATAAGCATCGAAATAACCATTTTCATCGGCACCTGTAGTTGTTGTGAACTTTAGAAACTTATTGGTCCCCTCAGTTGTTACAACAGCAGTTCCGTTTGGTACCCCCGGAGCAGGTGCAACAGGTAAAAGGATATCTGAATTTCCGCTTTGGAAATCCTGCTGATAAACCACTTTACCTGTCTCAGCAAGAGAAGAAATTGAATAAAGAGAAACTAAAAGAAAAAACATACATAACAAGCAGATAATTTTTTTCAAAACTATAATCCTCCTTCGATTAACTAACTGATTACTAAATCAGTTTTTATTTATGGTTTATTTGCTATTTTAATTATAATTGACATCGTATCTAATTGCAATATGTAAAATTCACTAATATTATATATATGTTTTGTAGCATAATTGCCATATTATAGTTAACCATTGAGTTATTTAAAATAAATATTTTTAATGTATAACATAATACATACACAGTAGACTCCCATAGTTTAAGTTCTCGTGCGATTGTTGGTATGGTGGGATAACATTGACCCTCCTTATTTGCACAAAGGTGTCATTAATATGACCACAGCCAAAGGGTTTCTCATAAATATAATCACCCTCAAATTGAAAATGATTTACTAATTGTTTAAAATCAATTATTTTATTCATTAACCCTTATTCTTTTTGGATACTATCCTTCATTTATCATTTGACAAATTGCATTAACAACGGTTTCTTTATCCTTTTTATTAGCAATTCCTATTGGGTTCTTAAATGAAAAATCACCCATATTATCCACGCTCCCCTGTTACAGTCACATTTGTTTTCACTTTAACAGGACTACTCATACTGCCGTCTGCAATTACCAGCCTATTACCATTCGTTATTTCCATTGCTCTTTCAATTGTCATTCCCGAGCAGGGATTTAGATATATTATTTGGTCATCTCTTAAGCCTTTATAATATCCTTCTAAATCGTGTGCGGCACGATCATTTAATTGAAAAGCTTTTAATTCTTTCATATTAGAAAAAGCTTGAAGGTGCTGTAAATGGCTGCCGCATAAATGAATCATTCCACCATTTTTATACACAGCTAAAAGCGACGAATCAAGTGGTGCTATTAATTCTTCGTAGGCTTCACTTGATATTAATTGAGTCGTACAACCACAAATCTGCCCAAATCCCGGTGGTTGTGTTCTACACCATGATATTACGGGTTGTAGCTGACTTTTTGGTAAAACCGATATAAACCAAGTATGAATATCTATAAGCAACTTATTAATAACCTTTAAGTCTTTAAGTGCATTTTTCGGATCTATAAGCAACTCAACTAATATTTCTTCACCATATAAATTAACGGCAATATTTAATGTGCTTGCTATAGTTGGTAAACCGAAAACAGCTAACTCTTGATTTGCTTCTTTAAATGCTAAAGCCGCTTTTTTAGCTAATTCCCATATTTCACAGTTTTCTAAATCAGGGTATTTGAGAGTTCCAATAGATGATTTTAAGTAATCGTTATACCATTGACCATCTTTAAAATATACATTTGCACCTAAAATTTTATCAATAAAATGAACGCCGTATATTCCGTATTCAACACATAACGGTTTAAAAATTATATCGTTATTAATTTCATCTGCTTTTTTAGAAATATCCTCTAAGCACTCATAAACCCATTTTTCAGGCTCAATATATGGGTCGCTTTTACCGCAACCAACAAGTCCGAAGACTGCCAAAACATTTTCATTATTATAAGTACCGTCAAAAATCATTTGAAGCTTTTTAAACCAATTGTCTCTTATTTCAACAAGAGATTTTAAATTTAAAATCTGATTTGCATCTTTACTCAGTAACATTTTTCCCCCCTTAAAACTTTTATTTTTAATATATAATTAAATACTAACAGTTAACAGAATCGAAGAAATTGAAACAATAACTAAGAAAACATCTATTTTATCATCATTTTCTATTTTTGTGTTTATTTACATTGTCTAAAAGGCAAATATACTCGGTTTTATTTTGAATGTGCTTTTATTCTTAAAGTAAAATTCAATTACAATATATAGTGTCCCAAAAAATTAGATTTATTTTTGGGACACTATTTTATTATGATATAAAAAACTTACTGAACTATTGTCGTTATTCCTAAAATATGTTTTTTAATTTCTAATAAATCACTAATTGAAATTTCACCCTTAGTATAAATATCCCCTGCTTGCTTGTAGAAGGTGTCTAATAAGCTAATTTGCAACAAATTTGATTTTATAGCACCTAAATCAGAAATATCTATTGCCCCATCTCCTGTTACATCGCCTTTGATTACAATAGTAT
>CAZFQD010000145.1:0-4904 GCA_964520885.1 uncultured Oscillospiraceae bacterium
GCCCGCCTATAAGAGTTTTTGTTTGTGCTGTTACAGTTGTATATTTTGTTATATCATATTGATAATCAGTAGCCTTAACACCATCAAGATAAACTTGAATATTGCCATCATTAACATTAAATACCCCAACTATATTATGCCAGGTATCATCCCATAACGGTGCCGGAGCAGCATTTCCCCATTGCCATATATCAGCATTTCCCTGACCATTATCAATTGCTCCTATTCCGGAAATCATATTGGTCCAACCTTGCTGATTGTGATGAAGTCCTAATAACATACCCGATCCTGTATTATTAAATACACCTGTAGATATTAAACGACAATTTCTCCATCCCAAACCATTGTCATATTGTGTCCAAAGGTTAGATGGAACCTTTGCCCAGAATGAAATAGTAAAATTTCCATCCGGATTAAAGGGTTTTGAATCAACCTCTATACTATTTGTCCCATTAAACATAATTGATTTACCTTGTCCGGTGCGTCCCGATAAGAATGTAGGACTGTTTTTAAGCACTCCATTATATCCGTATGACCCGGAATCAGTCGCATCGCTATTATCAAAGTTATATTCTACTATCTTATTAGGTTTGGCATTTGCACTATCATCAGTTGAATAATTATCCTCGGGTTGCCCAACATTATCAACGATCGTAACAAGTGTGCCTGCTTTCAGTAACGCAATTTGTGCAACTGTTAATGCTTTTGCAATAATCATCACATCATCCAATTGACCAACGAAACTTTCCGAAATAGAACCATTATTTAGATAACCACCAATTGCAGTAACAACTTGAGTTGTATTAATACTTTGGTCAGCAGTAAAACCATAACTTGCTTTTTCACTACCATCTAAGTAAATCTTAATTATTTTATTAGTTGCGTCAAATACACCTGCCATATGATGCCATGTATTATCACTTAGGGGTGCATCTGTGGCATTACCAGATTGAAATATACTTGCACCTGAACCACCTATTCCGGATATTATGTTAGACCATCCACCAATATCATTATTAATACCCATTATAATTCCCGGAGAATTTATTCCCCAAACACCTGTGGAAATTACCCTTTGGTTTATTGTATATATTGGCGTTGTTGATGACATTTTTGCCCAATATGAAACCGTAAAATTTCCAGTCGGTTTAAATGCATTAGCATCAAGTTGAACATAATTAGAACCATTAAGCTCAATTGCCTTATCCCCAACACCATTACGCCCATCAACAAATTTTGGTTTACCTACGAGTGTTCCTTTATATTGTGCAGAACCAGAATCATTTGCATTTCTGCCGTTAAATGTATAGTAACTTCTTACATCACTTGCTGAAATGGCATTCGGGTCAATCACATTTCCACCTATGTTATCAAAATTTCCATTTTTAAGGTCAGTAATTTCAGTAGAAGATAACGCTTTTTTAATTACCATAACATCATCTAATTTACCTTTAAAACTTTCAGATATAGCTCCGTTATTATTCATATATGCTCCGATAGCTGTATAGGGATTAGTAGATTCAATGCTTTCACCTGCCGAATAATAATATGAGGTGTTTTGCACTCCGTCATAATAAATTGTTATTTTTCTATTTGGAGTATCAATAACACCAGCAACATGATGCCAAGTATCATCAGCTATAACTGAATTGATTGTTGTTCCCCATTTAAATACTGTATCACCAGTAGGTGAACCAATGCCTGAAAATATATTACTCCACCCGGTATCTACATTTGCACCCAAGCATATACCCGGTGAGTTTAGACCATATGCTCCAGTTGAAATAACTCTTCTGTTATTAGTAGGTTTAGTAACAGTAGATGGAATGCTCATCCAAAAAGAAATTGTAAAGCCCCCAGTAGGTTTAAATGCACTTGAATTTACTTTTATGTAATTCGTACCATCTAATTGAATAGCTTTATCGTTCCCACCTTTTCGTCCGGTTACAAAAGTAGGATTATTTACTAATTCACCATTAAAACCTGCTGTTCCTAAATCATTTGCATTGCTTGAGTCAAAATTATAATAAACATAAACCTCTGGTGTATTATCAGCTTTTGCAACAAAATCATTTACACTGGGAAACAGTGCTATGCCAACTAAAAAACTAAGAATAATTGCCATTGAAATAAATCTTTTCATAATTATACCTACTTTACTCAAATTTTATTTTATAAGTATATTATACTTAATATTATGTAACAAAATAAATATCTTACTTTTTACTTTTATCGTTAATTATTTACCAAAAAACTGTTTTGATTTATTTCTTTGATATTAAGAATATGTTTTTTTATAGCTAATAAACAGCTTATTGAAATTTTATTTTTTATATAAATATTGGCCGCTTTAAAAGAGTCTCCCTGTAGTAACTGAATATTCAGCAAATGTTTTTTAACTGAAACAAGGTCATCAATATCTATTTCCCCATCTTTGTTAACATCCCCAAAAATAATTGCAGTATATAATATTTCAAGTCCGTTATCATTTACAATGATCGAAGTACCGGTTTTAATGATATCATTATCACCAAGAAGGGTATTTTCATTTTTAAACAGTATATTGACTCCATTTGAAATACTTACCATATTTTTAAAATTTAAAACTGTTGTCCCTAAACTTAGATTGGTAATATTATTAGTGTTAGAAATCATATAATTACCAAAATTAATTGGTCCAAATAAATTTCCTGATACTAATAAACCAATTTGTTCAGGTGTTAAAGCACTTTTAATAACTAAGATATCATCTAAGTTTCCTTTAAAACCCTCGGAAAGTGTGTTACCGTTTAAATGACCCCCAATTGCAGTGTAAGCTTGATTGGTAAAAACATTTTCTGTTGAAGAATAAGAATAATTTGCCTTTAAAGTTCCATCAAGATATACTGTAATCTGCTTAGTGGTTGTATTAAATACACCTGCTATATGATGCCATGTATTATCATTAAGAAGCGAACTTGAATTTCCCCACTGAAAATTGCTTGCACCGGAACCGCCTATGCCGGAAAATACATTGCTCCAACCGCTTGAATTATTATTAATTCCCAATACTATACCGGGGGTTGCATTCTCCCAAACACCGGTTGAAATAATTCTTTGATTTGCATTCATTATTGTTGATGGCGACATTTGTATCCAAAATGATATTGTAAAATTGCCACTTGGTTTAAATACTGAGGAGTCAAGTTTTATGTAATTTGTTCCATTTAATTGAATTGCCCTATCCGTACCGCCTCTTCTGCCTGTTATAAATATCGGATTCCCAACTAATTCCCCATTTTTAATCGCTGAGCCTGTATCGGTTGCATCATTATTATTAAAATTGTATTGTGCATATATCTCAATTGTTTGAATAATATTAAAATTAGAAATAGGAAATATTTCTATTTTATCAATATCAGGACAATAACCGTTAACAGAACCTGAAATATTAATAGTATTATATCCTCTTTCCAATGCGATAACAGCAGTTACAGATGAAACTGTATTCCATGAGCCACTGCTTGATAGCGAAATTATTTGTACAGAACCATTGTTCACTGAAATATTCGCACTCCAATTATAAGGAGCGGAATAAAATATCTTAATCTGATAGTTAGCGGAAGTACTTGCAAAAATCTTGTCAAAGGTTATGGAGTTAGAAGAGCCCTGGGCAATGTACCCAACATTTGCATTGCCAGAGCAATTTTCTCTTGATTGGATTTGTACACTGCCTTCAAGATATGCATTTTCAGCCTCATAAACTATCGGAATGCTTTCAATTTTGTCTATTTCTGGAGCATAATAACCGGTTCCGCAATTAAAAGTTAAGTAATTTAACCCGCTATTTAATGTGATTTCAAAGGTTGCACTACCCAAATCATTTGATATGCCTGTTTTTGGAAGAATTAATGCAGCTGAGCTTCCTCCATTTATAGTTAAATCTATAGCAGAGGAGCTATTACTTAAATAGTAAATTGTTAATCTATACTTACTGATAGTATTGCTAACAATGTTATTAAATTGCAAATAATTTGCAGTTCCATTACCTATGTTTACAACACTTCTCCCGTCTGAACATACAGCATTTGAATTAATTGATACTGTACCACCAATTTGAGCATCTTCGGCTTCGTAAGTATTGAAAACATTATTTTGCACTATCGGGATAATTTCAATATAATCGATATTTGGAACATTATACCAACTGCATGATAACTTAATTGTATTATTACCTTTATTTAGTGGTCTAATGATAATGCTGTTTTCGAATATATTATTGCTGCAAGTATATGGAAAATACTGTATATCATTTATATGTGTACCATTCACCTCAATAAAAGCATTTGAAATTGCATAGGATGACGAATAATAAAAATTTATTTTGTATAGCCCATCTGCTACAACATTGCCTACATTAAATTCTATAAAATTATTTGAACCGTTGCCTAGTGAACTAACATATTGTCCTCCTGATGAATTTGAATTATTTGTTATTGATGCTGTTCCTGACAATATATTTGACATAGTTTCTGCTTCAACAGAGATAATACCGGTTGTGCTGCCATTATAAGTAACTTCAATGTTATTTAAATTAATCACTCCGCTATAATCGTCATAAACATTTGATTTATAAGTTAATAAATTAATGCCCTTTTGGAGATAAATAACTTCAGATTTTGTATTCCAAGTAGTCCAGATAGTTGATGGACTAAATACACAATCCTTTACTTTAACCTTATCAACATACAGTTCCATTGTTCTGTTGCCGCTATAACTTTCATAAGTACCAGCTGAATATGAAGTATTAACATCATAATAATCGGCCTTATCAACCACAACTGCAAACTGAGCTGTAGCAGCACTTGTACCAAGGAATTTCAAATATCCGGTGCCGGTATAGCCTGAATTGGTCCATTCTATTG
>CAZFQD010000146.1:0-4868 GCA_964520885.1 uncultured Oscillospiraceae bacterium
GGGAAGCGGTGGCGGTGGATTTAGTGGCGGTGGGGGTAGTTTTGGTGGTGGAGGCTCAAGCAGAGGGTTTTAAAGTTGAAAGTTGAAAGTTGAAAGTTGATAGTGGAATGTTTAAAAGATTAATGCCAAATTTAATAGTAGAAAGCGTGTTTGATATTACACCTTTATTGCTTAATTCCAAAGGAATTAAGGGCATTTTACTTGATATTGATGACACATTAGTGGCTCACGGCGGTTTTGATATTAACAATAATGTTGTTGATTGGCTATCAATGATGAAACAAAACGGCTTTAAAATAATGCTAATTTCCAATAACTCTAAAAATAGAGTGTCTCAATTTTCAAAAACCTTTGATTTGCCTTATATATCACGGTCCTTAAAGCCTTTTAAATTCCCTTTTAGTAAAGCAAAAAGACTTTTTAAACTAAAAAGCAGTGAACTTTGTATGGTGGGCGACCAAATATTTATGGACATTTTAGGGGCAAATAATGCAAAAGTTTACTCTGTCCTTGTAACTCCTCTTTCAATTAGAAAGGGAATAACTATTAAGGCAAGAAGGTATTTTGAGAAGCCGATAATAAGGAAATATGAATTAGAAATTAAATAAGTGGAAAATTGAAAGTGGAAAATTTATTTGGCTAATGACTAACGGTGAAAAGTGAATGACTATTGTCATTGCGAGCGTAAGCGAAGCAATCTCATATAATTTCAAAAAAAAAAATTTTTAAAAAATAATAAGGGACAACTAAAATGAAAAAAATACTTATATTATTTGGAATAATACTTATAGTAGTAATAATTGCATTTGTTTTCATTGGTGATTTGGCAATTGCATATATTTTTCAAAGCGAAAAAGTGGGGCAAGAAGAAATTTCTGCCTTGATTAAAACGAAGTCTAATACACAAAGTTATTTGACTTATTTAAATGGCGAGAATGAAGTTAATTTTCAGTTGCCAAAAGGTGCTACCGAATTTTATAACAATACTTATCCTAAAATAAATGATGAAAAGCAATATTTAGTAACAAAAAATAATTGGAATGAATTTGCAAATATAAAAAACTTAGAAAATGGATTTAATATGGTCGATAGAATGGGAGCACAATTTATTTACAAAAATGATGCTAATGTAAGAGTTGAAGTATCAACTCATATGTTTACAAGTAATTTTTTAAGAATAAGAGTTAAATGTATTTATAGTAAATAAGTAGTTTTTGCGAACGGAGTTGATTAAATGCCACCTAAATTTGGTCCTGCCGGAAATTCAAATAGTTTTTATGACGAGGGGCATAAGCATACAGTGGAGATGCCCTTATGGCTTTATAATATGGGGCTTGATGCTTATGAATACCAATGTGGCAGAGGAGTAAACATTTCTCAAGAAACTGCAAAAGCCTTTGGCAAAGAGGCGCTTGACAATAATATTTTCCTTTCCTTACATGCACCTTATTATATTTCAATGTCAAGTGTGGAGCAAGAAAAAAGAGATAACAGCATTAAATATATAATGCAAAGTGTGCAAGCGGCAACTGCTATGGGAGCAACGAGGGTTATTATTCACAGTGGCTCCTGTGGGAAACTTGACAGAAATACAGCCTTAGATTTAGCAAAGGACACTTTAAAAAAAGCAATTAAAACCCTTGACAATGAAGGATTTCGGGATATAACACTTTGCCCTGAAACAATGGGCAAAATCAATCAATTAGGCACCTTAGAAGAAGTTTTGGAACTATGCAAATTAGATGAAAGACTAATTCCCACAATAGATTTTGGGCATTTAAATGCAAGAACTATGGGAGGACTAAAAACCTACAAAGATTTTGAAAAGATATTTGATTTAATAGAAAATGAATTGGGAATTGATAGATTAAAGGTTTTTCACTCTCATTTTTCAAAGATAGAATACACGACAGGCGGAGAAAAAAAACATTTAACCTTTGAAGATAAAGTATTTGGACCTAATTTTGATTTTGTTGCAGAACTTACTTATAAAAAAGGGCTGACACCAACATTTATTTGCGAGTCGGCTGGCACAATGGCACAGGATGCTTTAAAAATGAAAAAAATATATAGTAAATTACTATAGGAGGTAAACAAATGAATAGAGATGAACAAATTTGTTATTGGGTTGATACATCCGATAAGGATTATAATGCTATGAAAAATCTATTTAATAATGGAGATTATCATTGGGCATTATTTATTAGTCATCTAATTTTAGAAAAACTTTTTAAAGCATTATTTATAGTAAAAAATATTGATAAACCTATACCTAAAACTCACGATTTGAACTTACTTGCTCAAAAATGCAATGTTGAAATTTCTGAGGACATAGCGGATTTGCTTGATTTATTCACAACTTTTAATATTAATTCTCGCTATCCTGACTATAAATATAACTTTTACAAACTATGCACAAAAGATTTTACTAATGGTAAAATAAAGGAATTGGAGGAATTAAGAAAATGGCTAAAAGAATTAATAAAAGCGTAATTGAAATAGCAAATAAATATACTAAAGTTCTGCAAAACAATTTAAAATTAGATGAGGTTTACTTATTTGGTTCTTTTGTTTATGGCAAACAAAATAACGACAGCGACATTGATATTGCAGTTATTTCAAATGATTTTTCAGGTAATTCAATAAACGATATGCTTAAATTAATGAAATTAAGACGAAACATAGATTTAAGAATTGAACCTCATCCTTTTTTGAGAGTAGATTTTGATGTTTCAAATCCTTTTGTAGATGAAATTAAAACGAATGGGTTAAAAATATTTTAGGAGGAAAACAAATGAAAAAGAAAGTATTGGTTATACACGGACCTAATCTTAATTTAATAGGGGAAAGAGAAACCGGCATTTATGGCAACGAAAGTATTGAGCAAATTAATAAGGAAATAATGGCTACTGCAAAGGATTTGGAGCTTGAATGTGAAATTTTTCAAGGCAATGGGGAGGGTGAAATAATTGATAAGTTACACAATGCAAGAAAGGTTTTTGACGGAATAATTATAAATGCCGGTGCTTACACCCATTATAGTATTGCAATTAGAGATGCAATAGCCGCAATAAAAATTCCTTGTATTGAAGTGCATTTATCCAATGTATTTTCTCGCGAGGATTTCAGGCAAAGTTCTATAATTGCTCCTGTCTGTGTTGGGCATATTAGTGGCTTTTCTAAAACAAGTTATTTATTAGCACTTAGTGGAATAAAAAAGTTCTTTTAGATTATGAAACATTATAAAATTAATATTAATGACACCAAAAGAAATATTATAATAATTTCAAGTGTTTTAATACTTTTAATTTTGGGGATAATTTTTACATATTTAATTATAAAAAAACCAAAAACAATTGAAGTTGTAGTTTCTTCAAGCAATATAATTTCATCTAAAATAATAAAGCCCGATTTAAAGGCTTCTATATTAGCTACCGGCGATATGCTTATGCACGATACTGTAATTAGCAGTGCAAAAAAAGCAGACGGTAACTATGATTTTTTGCCTATTTTTAGTTCGGTAAAAGATATTATAAAAAGTTATGATTTTGCATTGTGTAATATAGACGGAGTGATGGCAGGTAATACTCCTTATACAGGCTATCCTATGTTTAATTGCCCCTCTTCCTTTGCAAAGGATATGAAAGATACAGGCTTCAAAATGGTAGTAACTATGAATAATCACAGTTATGACCGCTACTTTCAAGGGCAATTAAATACAATTCAAACCTTAAAACAAAACGGAATAACCCCATTAGGAGTAAAAGAAAGTGCAGATGAAAAAAACTATAAAATTGAAAATATTAATGGAATTAATGTAGGTTTTATGGCATACAGTTATGAAACCAATGCAGATAAAAGTAGTGCCTCATTAAACGGAATTCCAATAGCACAAGAATATTTGCCCTTATTTAATGTTTTTTACCCTGATGACTATGAGCAAGAATTATTAATAATGAAATCATACATTGAGGAAATGAACAGCCAAAGCGATGTTTCAATAATTTATATCCATTGGGGAAATGAATATACAAGAGAGCCAAATGAAATTCAAAAGGCTATGGCGAAAAAGTTTATTGAATATGGAATAGACATCGTTTTTGGGGACCATCCTCATGTAGTCCAGCCCTATGAAAAAATTATTACAGAAAACAAAAACGAAGGGCATATTTTTTATTCCTTAGGTAATTTCATTTCAGACCAAAATAAAGCCTTTACTCTGGACGGAATTATGGCAACTGTGGAAATTACAAAAAATGGGGAAACAAGCAAAACTACAATCAGCAAAGTAGATTTTATTTCAACATGGGTAAATAAAAGCACAATAAACGGAAAATTAGCCTTTGAAATTTTGCCTATTAAAAATACCTTAGAGGTTTTTAGTAATAAATATTCAGATAATGTTTTAAATAGTTTAATTAGTTCTCAAAACAATACAAAGGAAATGATGAAAGAAATATTTGAAAAATAATTTTATAGTTGTCATTCTGAGTGAAAGCGAAGAATCTCTTTTTGACTTTCCATTTTCCATTTTCAACTTTCCACTTAATTAACTATCCAAAATCGTAGTGAACGGTCTTGACCGTTCAGATACTAACAACTAATAACTATTCTCTAACTACTAAAAGGTCATTGCGAGCAAAACGAAGCAATCTCATTTTGACTTTCCATTTTCCACTTTCAATTTTCAACTTAATTAACTATCCAAAATCGTGTCGATTTCCGGCACTAATATTTTCACACTCAAATAAACACACAATTTTTTCAACACAATCAAAATCTGTAAGGCTGTCATCTCTGATGACGGCTTTTATTTTGTCCAAAAGTATGTAGCACTCATTTTGCGTAAATTTTTCAATATCAAAGCT
>CAZFQD010000147.1:0-4741 GCA_964520885.1 uncultured Oscillospiraceae bacterium
AAAAAGCTTGAATTTTAAGTCCGGTAACCTCTGAAATAAACTTTGCAGTTGTTCCGGTTGCACAAAGATTATGCCTACTGAGAATTCCACAGTATGCGATACAAAATTGAACAATTAGCTCCTTTTTTTTATCGTGAGCTATTAATGCAATATTCAAAAAAAATACCTCCTTATATCATTTCCAAAATTTATATATTTTAATATCCTCGCCAGTTAGTCTGCCCGCAATATCATCAATTGCTTTGGATGCTTTTGACTTTGATTTTGACAATGTAATAGGCTTGCCAGCATTAGAAGCTATTAATACCTTTTCATCCTCTGGAACTATTCCAATTAACCTTAATGAAATACCATCAATCATATCATCAACATTTGCAACCAATCCTTTTTTCATTAAATCTGCCCTAACACGGTTTATTATCAATCTAACTTCATCTACTCCTCTTTCATATATAAGTCCTGCTGCTCTATCGGCATCTCTAATTGAGGTGTGATCCGGAGTTGCTACTACAAGTGATACATCAGAAGCAATAGCAGCATTAATAAAGCCACTACCTATTCCTGCTGGGCAATCAATTATAATAAAATCATAACTTTTTTTTGCCATTTGACAAATACTTTTCAAAGCATCAGTTCTTATTTCTTCAGTAGTGCTAATTTGAGGAGCAGTTAAAAAACTAAGGTTAGGAATGTTTTCATGTTTTACAACTGCTTTTTCTAACGAGCAATGTCCATATAACACATCACTAAAATCAAACACAGAAATATTTGAAATGCCAAAAAACAAATCAAGATTTCTAAGTCCTATATCGGCATCAATCGCTAAAACTTTATACCCTTTTTGAGCAAGAGATGTAGAAATACCAGCGGCAATTGTAGATTTTCCAACTCCGCCTTTTCCAGATGCAATTGAAACTATCCTGCTCAAATTAAAAACCATTCCTTCCATTTAGAAGATAGATGTTTGAAGTTAGAGGTTAGAATGGATGCAATTTCATTCTACTCTACATTCTAAATTGAATTACCTTTATAATATTACCATATATAACTATATTAAGTCAAAGACTTTTTTTAATAATTTTAATTATTCAATTCAACAACACATTTTCAGGTATAATAATGTCATTTAATTCCTTAGTAGTAAAATATTTTTCAAAAATATCCCTTGCTATTACACCTAAATACCCACCTTCTCCACAATGCTCTGCAACAACCGCAATTGCAATTTTTGGTTTATCATATGGTGCATAGGCAACAAAAATACCATTAGCCGAACCTCCCGGAACTTGTGCTGTTCCTGTTTTGCCTGCAATTTCTACATTTAAACCTTTAAATGCTGAAGATACAGAACCTTCAACTACAACTCGTCTCATCCCAATTCTAATTGAATTTATCGTACTTTCAGACATTGGCACAGTGCTTACAACAGTAGGACTGTTCTCTGTTATAGTCTCTAAAAAATGGTAGTCCTTAACACTCTTAACTATGTGTGGCTTATATCTAACTCCATTTGATGCAATTGTGGCAACATAAGAAGCTATTTGCAAAGGAGTTAACATATTATCCGATTGCCCAATTCCCACTTGAATAGTATCACCGGGATTCCAAACCTTGCCACTTTTCTCCCTTTCCTCTTTACCTGCCAAAACACCTTTTACCTCTCCAGTTAGTTCTATTCCTGTTAATTGTCCAAAACCGAAAAGAGACATATATTTATTTAATTTTTCAATTCCAACTAATCTTGCGGCATCAAAAAAAAATGAATTACATGAAAATCTTAATGCTCCTTCAATATTTAGAGTGCCGTGTGCAATTCCATGATAACAACTTGGTTGATAACTATCAAAATAAGTATATTTTCCTGTGCAAGTAAAAGTAGTTGTTGTCGTTATTGCTTTTTCTTCAAGAGCTGCAATTCCAGTTACCATCTTAAAGGCTGAGCCAGGAGGATATGCTCCGCTAATAGCTCTATTTAACAAAGGATTTAACGGGTCCTTTATAAGATTTGTAAAATTAGAATTATATTCACTTAATTTATAGGTAGGATAAGACGCTAAAGCCAAAATTTCACCTGTATTAACATTTATTACAACTGCGGCTCCGCCCTTTACATCCGCTCCATCCAAACCCTTTAATTGAGTATATTCTATTATCCCCTTTATTCTACTTTCCAAAGATTGTTCCGCAATTTTTTGCAAATCTTTATCTATTGTTAAAATAACATTGTTTCCAGGCTCTGGGTTAACGGTTTCAATTACTGCTGTTACTTTTCCTTGGGTATTTTTTTCAACCTGCCTAACTCCGTCCTTACCCCTAAGATATTGTTCAAAGGTTTTTTCAATTCCATCTTTACCAACTGTATCATTAAGTTTATATCCTTTTCCCTTAAGTTCCTCATATTCCTCAGCAAAAATATATCCAACTCTTCCCAAAATATTCGATGCAAAACCGTCCTCAACATATTCTCGTATTGGCACAACCTCAACACTTACTCCAGGAAACTCCATATATCTTTCTCTAATAATTGAAACGGTATTAATATTTACATCAGAAGCCAACATAAAAGGGTCTGCATTATTTTTGGTTTTAATATCCATTTCATATCTTAAAGCCACTACAATCCATTTATCATTTTCATTATATTTAGATAAATCATAAGCATTTGATAAATTAGTCATTAAATTATTTGCATCAATATCAGAATTGATTTTATTAGCTTTAAGAAATTCTAAATAATCTTTATTTTCATTATCATTTTCCTTTAAACTACTTAAAAAAGTATACGGACTATTTGAAACAGGAAATGATAAATTTATGTTCTCCCCATTTTTAGAAAAAACTTTATAAAGATTTAACAATACATTATTTAAATCCTTCTCCCCTACCATATCCTTTTCAATATATATAGCATAACCTTTTCTATTTGTAACTAAAGGTCTCCCTAAACGGTCGCATATTTCTCCCCTTGGTGCAATTACAGCAGTTTTTCTAAGTATTCTATTGCGAGACTGCTCTAAAAAAGATTGTCCACTTACCAATTGCAAATACACTAACCTAAAAATATACAATGCAATAAATGCAAGTAGAATAGAAGAAAATATTATTATTCTTTTTTTATCTTGCATAAGCATTTTCATTCCTTATTAATTATTTTTAACTTGAGTTGATTAAAACCAAAATAAAGCAAAAGACCAAAGGCTGTGGAAAATATTGTTTTTGGAATTATTATTGATGCAAAAGCGAAAGAAAAATCACCATTGCTTTTATATGCAAAGAATAATAGATAAGTTAATAAATTATGCAACAATACCCCAGTAAGTATAAAAGTAAAAACAGAAAAAATATTTCTTCTAATCAATGCATGCATAAGCAATCCTATTGCGTATCCTAATATCATAAAAAACAAAGCATTAAAACCTATTATTTTGCTTTGCATATCAAAAATAAGTCCAAAAACTAAACCAAAAATTGCGGCATATTTTTCATCTTCAAACATTGCTATTAATATAATGCAAGGCAAAATAAATTCAGGGGTAATACCGTTTATTTTAAAAAAATTCAAAGGAGAAGCTTCAATAATAAATAGCACTGATAAAATAACTGCATAAATGATTTTCTTTTTTGTTTTAAGGCTTATCACTACTTACACCCCTATTATTATTGGTAGAGGTTATTTGACCTTCAAATGATTTTATTACCATAACCTTTCTTATTTTATTAAAATCAACTGCTGGTCTAACCACTGCATATTGAGAAATTCCGTGCGGTTCTGGCTTTATGTCCTCAACTCTGCCTACTCGTAATCCCTTTGGGAATAAGCCTCCCAAACCGGAGGTGTTAATAATATCGCCTCTATTAATATTTATTGCATTGTCAATATAATTCATTTTACAAAGACCTTTATTACTAAGTTCTAAATCTCCTTCTAATACGGCAGCATCATTAGTTCGAACGACAATTGCTCCTACAACACAATCAGTATCAATTATTGCCACAACCCGTGCCCAAACAAGCCCGACCTCATTAACTCGACCAACTAAACCATCCGAAGTAATAACAGGACAACCTGTTTTTATTCCATTAATACTACCCTTATCAATAGTAAAAACCTTAAACCAATCACTAGGGTCCTTTGCAACTACTTGTGCATACTCAAAAACAAAATCAGCATTGGCCTCTTTAACACCTAATAATCTCTTAAGTTCTTCATTTTCAGCTTTATTTGCTTCATTTTGGGTAATTTCCGTTTCATACTTTGCATTTTTTTGTTTTAACTGCTCATTTTCAGCCACTATTTTATTATAATTAGTTAGCCTTTCAATAAAATTTGAACCTAAGCCAAAAATTCCCCCGGCACCATTTTGAATAGGGGTAGCAACTGTCCCGGTTATATTATTTAAAGCAGTTCCGCCATCATTTGTAAAGGCATAAAACATAAAGCCAAACAAAAAAAGTGCCACTATTGTTAAGCCTAATAAAAATTTGTTTTTTAGAAATCTTTCCAAAAGCGAACACTTCCTTAAATTCAATATATTTTCACTTTGATATTATATCACATTACTTAATTAATTTAAAGAGAAAAAATTAAAAGTTAATATTATTTTAAACTGGCCTTATTCTTTCTATCTCTGTGCCTTTATGGTTAGCAATTTAATTATGATCGCCTATGGCGACACAAAAATTCTTAAATCGAGTAGGAGGGAAAATTAAATAATTTTCCCGACCTCTCACACCACCGTAC
>CAZFQD010000148.1:0-4673 GCA_964520885.1 uncultured Oscillospiraceae bacterium
TTGGCTGTCAAGGGTTTGTTTCAGAAGTTTTCATAAAAGTTTTTACACTATCTAACTAAATAATAATTTCTGTTTTTTAATGTGCAAGTGCATTTATCTTGTTTATCCAATCTCTAAAATGACAACATTCTTCAATGATTTTATCAATACCAATTTCACAAGCAATAATACTACCACCTAAAACTTTATTATAATCTAAATATATACTTTTAATTCTTTTTGAAGGGGTGGTTTCAAAACTATCATTAATATGTTCGGGAGTTAAAAAATCATCTCTAATTCTCTTTAATCTTAAAAGTCTTTCATCAGATGAATAATATGCTTTAAACCCTTCGGGGTCTGAAAACAATAATCCTTCAAATTCATGTAATATAAGATTTGGTATAAAATTATCACAATTTATATCATTTGCAATTTGTTGCTCAACAAAAATTACCTTTTCAAAAATATCTGCTCCTACAGGATTTTGCCTGCCTGGTGTTTCATTAGGCAAAGCATAATAATCAAACATAGTAGTAACGAATTCATTATTGTGACTTTTGCAAATTTTCGTCAGTTCACTTTTGAATTTTTCGTATGTAGTAACTCCGCCCTTGTATTTTTTTATATTAGTTCTTTTGGTTGAACAAATAATTGGAATAACAGATATATTTTTTCTTAAAAAGAAGGGGCAAAGAATGTCCTTAATAAATTGTTCTTCTGTTTGCCCCTCACAATAAATATATACTCTTATCATTTTGACGGACGACCTCCCAAAATATTCTTTTTCCAAAGTTCACCCAGTGAATAGTCTTCCTCAAGCCACAATTTAAGGTCAGTTTCATTAAGTCTATTAAATGTTGAAGCTCCATTTTCTCTATCAACTACAATAATATCTTTTGGTTCAAATTCATTTAAAAGTTCAACTGATTGAGTAGAAATTATAAGTTGCTTAGTTTTTGATACAGTTTTAATAATATTTGCAAGAATGGTAATTGCGGCAGGATGCAATCCTAATTCCGGCTCATCAATTATTATAGTTTCCGGTTGCAAATGTGATGGTTGCAATAATAAAATTGCAAGACAAATAAATCTAATTGTTCCATCAGAAAGTTGTGATACAGTAAAAGGAATATCGCTTCCTGATGATTTCCATTCAAGTCTTATAAGTTCTTCATTCAATGGATTTGGTCTTAAAATAAAATCCTCAAAAAAAGGTGCAACAAGACCTACTGTCTTTACAATTTTGTTATAGGTCTCTTGTTCTGTTTGCATTAACCTATATAAAAATGCCGCAATATTTCTTCCATCAGTTGCAAATGATAAATTATCATTTATTTGATGTGTTTGCTTAACAGGTGCTTTCTTGCTTGTATCGTGAAAATGGTATACTTTCCATTTTTGATTTTTAAGTATTGATTTCATAAAACTTTCAATGTTATTATCAGTTTCATCATCACATTTTGATTCAAAATGCCCTCCGAAAGCAATAGTTCCCATTTCTAAACAAAAAAGTTCGCTTCTAAACATAAGTCTATCATCATCAGTAGGTATAAGAATAAACGAATAGGTATTATTTCCAAATATTAAATTCATAATAATTTCTTTAGTAATTTTCCTTCCATTATAAAAGAGTGAATTAATTCCCTGTTCTCCTACATATAATCCGAGTTCTTTATCAATTATATTTTGAAGCATTTTAAATATAGAAATAAAATTAGATTTTCCTGCACCATTACAACCAATCAATATATTTAAGTTATTAAGTTTTATGTTGCATTCGTTTATTGATTTAAAACCTTCAACTATTATTCTTGATATTTGATTATCGTTCATAATTCCCCTTCTTTCAAAAATGCTTTTATGCTTTCATTACATTATACCAATAATTAGCAACAATTAAAACTATTTTAAAAAATATTTTTTTAAATATTGACCAGTGTATGATTTTTCGTTTTGTGAAATTTGTTTTGGTGTGCCAAAGGCAACTAATTCGCCACCTTTATCACCACCCTCAGGACCCAAATCAATAACAAAATCCGCTATTTTTATAACATCTAAGTTGTGCTCTATAACTACAACTGTATTTTGATTATCTACTAATTTATGCAAAACATCAATTAAATTATGCACATCGGCTGTATGCAAACCAGTTGTAGGTTCATCAAGAATATAAATAGTTTTACCTGTTGACCTTTTTGCTAATTCAGAGGCTAATTTTACTCTTTGTGCTTCTCCTCCCGAAAGAGTAGTTGAGGGTTGCCCAATTTTAATATATCCTAAGCCAACATCATAGAGGGCTTGAATTTTTCTTTTTATTTTTGGAATGTTATTAAAATAATCTAATCCTTCTTCAACTGTTAAATCAAGCACTTGGTTAATATTTTTTCCTTTGTATTTTACTTCTAATGTTTCTCTATTGTATCGTTTTCCATTACATACATCACAAGAAACATAGACATCAGGCAAAAAGTGCATTTCTATTTTAATTATTCCTCCACCTTTGCAAGCCTCACAACGACCACCTTTTACATTAAATGAAAACCGTCCAATATTAAAGCCTCTTGCCTTTGATTCCCCTGTCATAGCAAAAATTTGCCTTATATCAGAGAAAACTCCTGTATATGTTGCGGGATTTGACCGTGGAGTTCTGCCTATTGGAGATTGGTCAATGTTAATTACCTTGTCAAGATTTTCTATCCCTAAAATTTCTCTATGCTCACCTGCTCTAACTCTTGAGTTGTTTAATTCACTTGCTAATTTTTTAAATAAAATCTCGTTTATTAATGAACTTTTCCCTGAACCAGAAACTCCTGTAACACAAGTAAATGCTCCTAAAGGAATTGAAATATCAATATCTTTTAAATTATTTTCCTTTGCTCCTTTAATTACTAAATTATTACCATTACCTTTTCTTGTTTTCTTAGGTATTTCAATAGTTTTTTTACCACTCAAATATTGACCTGTAATTGATTTTTCATTAGACATTATTGCCTCAATACTGCCCTTAGCAACAATATTACCTCCATGTATCCCAGCACCAGCACCAATATCAATTATATAATCTGCTACTCTCATAGTATCCTCGTCATGTTCAACTACTATTAGAGTATTGCCCAAATCTCTAAGTTTTTTCAAAGTAGCAAGCAACTTTTGATTATCCCTTTGATGCAAACCAATACTCGGTTCATCTAAAATATATAAAACTCCCATTAATGATGAGCCTATTTGAGTTGCTAATCTAATTCGTTGGCTTTCACCACTTGATAAAGAACCCGAAGGTCTTGATAATGTTAAATAATTTAGCCCAACGCTTTGCAAAAAGCCCAATCTTTCCTTGATTTCTTTTATAATTTGCTTTGAAATAATTTCATCCTTTTCACAAAGTTTTAAATTATCAATATACTCAGATGCCTCGTTAATTGAAAGTCTTGTAAATTCATTAATGTTTAATTTTCCGACTGTAACGGCTAAAGAAATACTGTTAAGTCTTGCACCTTTACAGTCTGGGCATGGGTTTGTGGACATAAAATTTTCAATTTCTGCTCGCATATAGTCACTTTGTGTTTCTTTATATCTTCTTTCAAGGTTATTAACTACTCCTTCAAATTCGGTATTATAAGTTCCTTCTCCATATTCGCTAACCCTTGTCATTCTAAGTTTTTCGCCTTTTGTTCCAAATAAAATTAAATCTATTTCTTCTTTACTTAATTTTTTTATTGGCACATCTAAGGAAAAACCATATTTTTTTGCTATGGCTTCATAATACATTTGGGCGATTGTTCCCCCATCAGCATAACTCCAGCCACTTGCTTTTATTCCACCTTCTCTAATTGAAAGATTTGTGTTTGGAATTATAAGAGCAGGGTCAATTTTTAGCAATGTTCCTAAGCCTGTGCAAGTTTTACAAGCACCATAAGGATTGTTAAAAGAAAACATTCTCGGAGCCAATTCGTCTATAGAAATATCATGGTCAGGACAAGCGAACTTCTGAGAAAAAAGCATTTCTTCATTATCAGTTGCAATGAAAACTAACCCATTTGATAAATTTAATGCCGTTTCAATTGAGTCTGCAACCCTTTTTCTTATATCATTCTTCATTACTAATCTATCTACTACAACTTCAATAGTGTGCTTGTTGTTTTTTTCAATAGGTATTTCCTCTGATAAATCATAGTTTATTCCATCAACTCTAACTCTTACAAAACCGCTTTTTCTTGCCTCATCTAATAGTTTGTGATGTTCTCCTTTTCGAGAACGAATTACTGGTGATAATATTTGAAGTTTTGTTCCTTCTTCAATTTTCATAATCTTATCTGTTATTTGATCTATTGTTTGCATAGTAATTTCTCTACCACAAATTGGACAATGTGGAACTCCAATTCTTGCATACAAAAGTCTTAAATAGTCGTATATTTCTGTTGCTGTTCCAACTGTTGAGCGAGGGTTTTTTGAAGTTGTTTTTTGGTCAATTGAAATAGCTGGAGAAAGCCCTTCAATGTAATCAACATCCGGCTTTTCCATTTGACCTAAAAATTGCCGTGCATAAGCAGAAAGGGATTCTACATATCGTCTTTGCCCCTCAGCATAAATAGTATCAAATGCCAAAGAAGATTTACCAGAGCCTGAAAGTCCAGTAAAAACCACTAATTTATCTCTTGGTATTTCTACATCAATATTTTTTAAATTATGTT
>CAZFQD010000149.1:0-4614 GCA_964520885.1 uncultured Oscillospiraceae bacterium
AATATTATTCTGTTTTTTTATCGTTTTTCTCTTGACTTTTCATAGCTGGTCTCCTCTAAAACAATTTTTTAATATATTAGTTGCTACTCTAACTATATGTTGTTTAAAATGGATAAAATAAATAATAAAAAATTTTATTTAAATATACAATTATAATTTTATTATAAAGTAATTATTTTTAGTGTAAATGGCTAAAACTAACTAATAATAATACTAAACTAACTTATTTTGATAATAATCAATTTTTTTTATTAATTATATTTTTATAAGAAGCCTGTAAAAATATTATTTCTAAAAATCTCCACTTTTAAAACAAAAATTTTTATGCTATAATTGTTTTATACTAAATTACATATAATAAATATAATGTAGAAGAAAAATTAAATATAAATATTATCAATTTTTTAATATTATCCTTTCCATTCGCAGGATTTTAAATATACTCTGCCTTAAAGAAATAGCTTTTTATTGCAATAAGTTAGTTTTGTATTGTTTTTAGTTAGTTTTAGCCATTTACACTAAAAATAATTACTTTATAATAATATTAGATGGCAATGTTGTTTGTTATAAAAAATAATAATACAAACTATTTGCTTATTGTTTTTATATATAAAAATAGCATAATAAGTCCTTTGAAATACCCAAATATTTTAAGGAGGAAATAAAATGAAAAAATTTGTATCTATTTTATTGATAATATCTTTATTGTTTTCTATGATTTTTGTCAGCACTGGCACAGCAAACGCAAATGCTCTCAATTTTAGTGTTTTTCTTGATTTTGAAGGCTCATTGCAAGGCTTTACGGGTTTTAGTTCAAAGGTTACATTTACTAATGAAACCACAGCACCCTTAAATGCATTGGGTTCTGCAAAAATGTCGATAGCAGGCTTGGGTAATAACAGTTATCTTAGCGGAGACGGAACAGATTATATTAACATCCCGGATGGCACCGGATATGACGGAATTTGTTTTAAACTTAAATCCAATTTACCGGCAAATTGTCGTCTTGTTTACGAGATATTATCCGCAACCGATGAAAATGTTCAGAATATGTTTTTAGGTAAATATAATACTTTTACAGACAAAACAGGTAATATAGTCAGCACCGATACATTTGATAACACTATTAATCGTTATCATGTTATTATGCCAACAGGTGAGTTTGATGGATATATTTTTCTCCCGTTTAATGGTGCTGTTGCAAGCACACCTCCTGTTATCCCTTATGACCTTAAAAATCTAACACTTAAATTTGATGTACTTCAAAACACTTCAAAAGGTTGGGGAAATTGGAATTCAACAGATACATATTTTGATGATTTCTCTTTTTATAAAGGCACCGACTATGCCTCTCTCACTACCGATATGAACAAAATGCATGTTTGCAAAGTTCTCAGTGTAGAATCACCGGAAAATGCTACAATAGATACCGATACAATTACTGCCGAAGTCCCCCGTTCCACGACAAGTATTACTGTTGATGTTGCATCAAGCCCGACTTCAACTTGGAAACTATACAGCGATGCCGACTGCACCACTGAGATTGCAGATAATGTTATGCCACTTGATTTTGGCTTAAACACAACATATGTAAAGGTTTCGGCGGCGAATAACATATCAACTCTAATATATTCTCTAAATGTAACAAGACCTTATTCAACTGCTTGCGATGTTGTCGGTTCAACAGTTCCTGCGGATATTACAATAAACGGCAATATTATTACCGCCACTTCTATGCTTCCAAGCATAATAGTTGATGTCGTGGCAAGTGAATATGCAACTTGGAAGTTATATCACGATGTTAATTGCGTAAAAGAAGCTCAGGACAAGGTTATGAATCTCGCTATGGGAGAGAATACAAAATATATTAAGGTTTTAGCACAGGACGGTAAAAAATATAAAAAATACACCCTTACGGTAACAAGAATAATATCAACCTCTTGCGATATTGTTAGTGTAACAACACCGACAGAGGCTACGATAGGCACTGATACAATTACATCAAGTATGTCGGCTACAAGCATAACCGTAAATGTTACGCCAAGTATTAATGCAACCTGGAAACTTTACAGTGACCTTGCTTGCATCACAGAACTTACCGATAATATTATGCCAATCAATGCCGGAACCAATACCTCATATATAAAGGTTACAGCTGAGGATGAGATAACTACTAAAGTTTACACACTTACGGTAACAAAAGTTGGGGCAAAAGTTTTAACATTCTTTGATTTTGAGAAAAATACAGATATGATATTACAACCTACCGGACTTAAAATTGACAAATCCCTTTGGGGAGCTTATCCTGCTTTAACATTTGATTTAACGGAAAATGCAGAGGGAACGGTAGCAGATGGCAAATATGATGCAAATTCATCATTATTATATGGCTCTGCTTTAGATATTAATGAGGAAGTGGCAATAACTGTTAAAAATGCAGCACAAATTCCATCAGCAGGATGGTTCAGAGTAACCTTGTCAACTCTTAATATTAATACTATAGATCAAAGCATATCTATATCTGAAACAAATAGAATTAGTGCATTATTAACAGTGCCACAAAGTGGTAAGATTGCAGTTAATTGTGGTGTCAATACTACTCAAGTGGCCGAGGCAGAAGCAAGCATAACAGAAGGAATTAGAGTAAGCATTAAAAAAGATATAACTAACAGCAGATGGGTAGTAAAGGTAAATCAAACAATAACAAATTATATCCCATTTTCTGTAGTTCCTGAAATCACTTTTCCGAAAAATTATGGATATCTATCAATTAGTAGTTCAGATGGCATAGAGCAAGGCGCAAGATATCAAACTACAATAAGCAAATTAGAGGCATCCTATGTTGGTATTAAACTTTACGATGATGATGACAGGTTCCCCGCTTCAGAGATGGGCGTTTTTTGGGACGATAAAACACCATTGATAGGTAACGGTTCCTTGAATATTTCACCGTATACTGAATTTCTTAGCCAAACATATTCTACTACAAACTTTTTTAAAATCCCCGATGCCCTTGGATATGACGGAATTTGTTTCAGACTTAAAACAGATGTGGTTTACGCATTTCATAAATACACTTTTATATATCAATATGGTGATGATGATGCAGTATTACCCAGATTAGGGTCCAAAGTTTATTATTTTGACAGAAACGGTCATCAAATTGGAGACGGAATAACTCTCAACAAAATTTGGTTAGGGAGTTTTGTGCCAAATACAGACTGGCAGGGTAATCCCGCCACATCATTTGACGGATATATCTTTCTTCCTTTTGATGGTGCATTTGACCCGTTAGACAAAACCAAACTCTTAAATTGTGCTTTTGCTATAACCCTAATTAGTGTTCCACCGGATGTCGGGTTCGGAGATTGGGAAGGCTCAACCACCTTAATTGATAATTTTTCATATTATAAAGGCACAAATTATCCCGCTGTTATAGAGGCAATTGACCCAACTGCAACACCTTTGGATGTTCTTGAATCAAAAATACCAACAGGTGCCAAAATAGGTGTTAATACAATATCAGCTTCGGTTCCTGCAACATATAAGAGTTTAACCGTTGATGTTACCTCAAGAGAAAATACAACATGGAAACTATACAGCGATACCAATTGTACAACAGAGATAACCGACAATGTTATGCCATTGAATTCCAACAGCAACATTGCATATATTAAGGTTACATCTTTGCAAGACGAAACATTTAAAATATATACAGTTACAATTACAAAAATAGCCGCATCACTCAATGATATAGTTGGTGTAACAACCCCTGCAGATGCTACAATAGGCGTTGATAAAGTTACTGCTACTGTGAGCCCGACTACGAGGAACATAACTGTTGATGTTACGGTAACCGAAGGTGCAACATGGAAATTATACAGTGATAGCACTTGTGAAACAGAAATTGCAAATAATTATATGAAGCTTGCCGTTGGTGCAAACAAAGCATATATTATGGTTACAGCACAAGGTGGAGTTTCAAGCAAGAGATATACACTCACCATAACAAGAGCGGAGCCACCTATACTTCCACGAGATGATACACCGCTTATTGATGAAGATAAAAATATTTCTGTTACAGATTTTAGTGGTTCAACAATACCGACTCAAGGTTTCTTAAAAGTAGAAATAATAGATTCTAATTCAACATATGAAAATGCGGTCAAAGGATTTGGAAAGAATGCAAATATATTAAACCTATTTAGACTTACAATAGTTGATAAATATGATTATTCTATTGATGATGTGTCTGGGTTGGTTGTATTTAGGTTTCCTGTTCCTGCTGGATATAATGAAGAAAACCTTTCTGTTATACTTTTTAACCCTGATGGTTCAGCTGAAGAACTTAGCTATTTTATTGTAGATGGGCAATTGGAAGTTTACTCCTTAGTTTTTGGCGAGATGGCAATTGTAAATTTAAGCCACTCTGCAAGTCCTGACACATCTGACTCTTTTTCACCATTAGTTTACTTGTTCTTATGTATTATTTCTTTATTTATTGTTTTATTTTCAATAAAATATAAATTCCAAAAATCTATAAAATAGTTCTATATTGAAATTAATAGGTAATTGCGAAATGTGATAGAAAGCGGTAATTTAGAATAAGAGAAA
>CAZFQD010000150.1:0-4581 GCA_964520885.1 uncultured Oscillospiraceae bacterium
CTGGTGCATTATTAGAGGCAACTGTCAAAAGCGGTGTTTATAGTGGTAGGATTATAGAGATTAAAGATTTTGAGCGGTTGATTGCTGGGTATTATAAGGTAACAGCCATACTCGCTGAAGAGGTGGAATAAATTATGCGTAATATACCAACAACACTTAAAAACAAACTATCAGAAAAATGGCAAGTGCAAGCAAATGATGCCCAGCCTAATTTGCGTATTGTTGCAACGCAAGCCACATCTAATACACTTATTTCAGAATCAATTCACGAGAATATCCCATCTGACTTTGGAGATGTGGCAATAAGGCAACTGCCTAACGAATTAACTCCCTCAAAGGTTTATGCACTCTGTATTGATAGCGGAATTGCAAAGGTCTATGAGCGAAACCTACCTGCAGACTTAGACGAGCCTTGGGTATGCATATGGACTTTAGGCACTGCAAAGGATGTAGCAATAGAGTTTAATGGCGAGTGGCAGTTAGATGCTACAAATCAATGGTATGTTTTAATCACAGAGGAAACACCATATTTGTTTTGGCTCGGTAGCGATAATAACCTCTATGTTCAAAAGTGGGATAATGCTTCAACTAAATTAACACTTGACACAGGGGTATCGCAAATTAGTGTTTGCAAAGGCTGGCGGTCTTCGCTCATAGCAGGGCTTGACCAAGGGCTTATTGTTGGCTATCTAAAAAGTGGTAAGGTATATTACAGAGCTTATTGCTATCAAGATACAGGCGAGCTAATATGGGAGCCGTCTTATGAAATAATCGAGCTTGGCACCGGTAATAATTCAGTAGCAGTTTTTCGCACTAATGATTTTAGAATTGGTTTTATAACTGAAAATAATGGTGAAATGAAATGGACTTTATCTCATCGCAATTATGCAGGAATGTCATTTAGACCTGAAACAGTAAATGCTCAAGTTCAAAATGTTTTCTGTCAAATAGAACTAATAAATGAAATAATATCAGAAAACACCGAAACTGTAGAAGCTACAATAGAAAACTTATACTTTATACAGTATCCTACTGACACTCCTGCTTTAGCAGTAATACAAACCGATAAAATATATGTTGATAGCAGATATACAAGTGGTTTTAAAATTCTTTTAGACAAACCAATTTACAATTTTATCTCAACAGTAACCTTAAATCCGGCTTTGCCAACATCCTCTATTGTATATAGCGAAGAGGAACAGGCTATTATTATAAACCTTACAACAAATGTATTAAAATCATTTGAGGTTAACTTTACAATAGCCGAGTCAAGAGATGTTTATTATTTTAGATACCAAAATCAAAAACACCCGCTTGAAGCCTTAACAGCTGTATCAGTAGGTGAAGTTATAGCTTTTTATGGTTATGATGAAAGTAGTGCAAGTATTAGCATTGACAGTTTACAGTTAGTTTTGGTTGATGCAGTTTTTCAATATTCATTTGAAACTGAAACGGTTGAGGTTGCTATTGAGGCAGTTACTCTTATACTTGTTGCTGTGTCAAGTCTACCTATTTAGAAAGGAAAATATTATGAATATAAAAGAAAATATTATGGTACATAATAAGTTTGAGGTTTTAGTAGTAGATGTCAATACAGGAAAAGAAAAGCAAAGAGCAGTGGGGTATAACATTATTCTTGACAATTGGCTTCACTGCAAAACAGATTGGACAGAACTTCCTGGCGATAGTAATCATGTAAAAACAAGGGAAATTGATTTGTTATCGAATATAGACTTTGGTTCAGGAACTGGAACAATAGCAGCAAACCGAACAACTTTATTTACATATACAGGATATAAACCTGCGACAACTCTTCAAACTGTTTATGCTTACCTGACATCATATGTTCAAAAACAGATTATTCTTCCAGCAGACCAGTATAATACTGCACCGGGCAATACAATAAAAGAAGTGGGTTTTTCAAAATCATATTCCAACGGGCGTGTTTTAATGACCCACGCTGTTCTTCAAGATAGCGAGGGTAATGAAATAGTAATAGTTAAAACTGATATTGATGTTATCTATATTACAGCAACATTTTATTGCACTCATACACCGGCGGGCTTTGGAACAGGAGCTATTTATCCGGAAGCATCTAAAAACTTTCTTGTTAGTTGGGTATTATCGGGAACATTTGATGAATATATTCATTTCGCAAGATTTCCACTTACATATTCAAGCGATATGCTTTCTACTGCTAATGGTGGAAAAGAAAAATACACTGGAAGAAAGAGTTTTAATATAAATAGTGCTACAGGCACATTTGCGACAGGAACTTTAGCTTTGCCACTAACAACATTTCTCAATACAGAGTGTAATAATAGAATTGTAAAGCATATTGGCGGTGCTGGTATAGGAGCAGTAACATTGCCAAACCACGATATATTTGCACCATATGAGGTTGAAAGAATACCAATAGGAACAGGCAATGGGGTATTAACAGATTTTAATATTATAGCACCGATTATTATGGAAGATAGTGAAACTATATATGTGAATAATGTTTCGCAAATAAAGGATGTTGATTATACAATTGATTATGAAAGCAACTGTGGGGATTGGTATGAGAACTATTATACAGCTGGAATGTCTTGTAAAAGTGGAGTAACCTTTGGAGATATTGCTACTGGGACACCGAGTGCTATCCATAACTATGTTGACCCTATTTCTTGGTGGTCAAATAATTATGATATTGCATTTTATCCAGTTTCAGTATTAGTAACAGATGCATATCCAATACACATTGATTTTGGCACATCAAAGCCCTGCAATACTTTGAAAATTGACATTCTCACAGTACCGTCGGGGCAAATAGCAAATCTTAAGATTTATCATTCATCAGATGATACTAATTGGAGTGAAGTGTCTGGAATGTCAAGGGTAAGCCAGGTGTGGAAATGGACAGAAACTACTGCGAGGTATTGGAAAGTGGTTATCCCAAGCTATAGTTGGACATACCCTTTATATTATCAGAGTTTTCCTACAAGAGATGGGCAGGTTTTTGGCTCATCTTTCTTTTTGGGTAAAACAGTGCTTGGTTTGCATTTTATTACAGCACCAACATCTGGTGCAGCAATTGATGCAACTTATTCTTTGGAATATCCGTTTAAGACGGCTAATAATTTATTGAGGTTTACTTATTCAATAGTTCTACAAAGAGGATAAGGGTTGAATAAATTCAACCAGTGAAGAATGAAGAGTGAAAAGTGAAGAGTTAATAGGTGTCGCAAGCGACAAATTTATTAAAAATTGTGAAAGGGTGAGGTTTTTTGAGACTAACCTTTGAATACACTGGGAATTTAGGGCAAGGCTTATCGCCTCAATGTTTGCATATGATGGATAATGGCATTAGGGTTATATATCTTTCAGCTGATGGAATGGTAAAAGGCAAAGAAGCATACCCGCCACTTGGGATATATAGCTCTCTAACCTTTAAGGATAAAGGCAGAATGGCGGCTGATTTAGGGGTGTCAAAGCCGAGCCTAAAAAAAGTAGCCCACTATGGGGCTTATGGGTTTTGGAGTTCTGATGGGTAAGGAAAAACAGAGGGGTAATAATGCTCTTTTGAATTTTTAGTTCGTTCAAATTTAATAGATCTTAAGACTGTCAATGAGTAAAAATATTGTGTTTAAAATTATAAAGTTCAAAGGAAAAGGACTTAAGCAAGTATTTACCTATCAATACAACACTTCTTGTATTTAAGACCACTACCACAGGGGCAAGATTCGTTTCTGCCAATTTTTCGCTGTTTTTCAACTTGAATAGTACTGCAATTAATAATTGTTTTATAATTATTAAAATTTTTAACAGCGTTTTGCATATCTTGGGAGTATTCCCATTTGTATTCAAGTGATAATACAAACTTTAAAGCTAAATTTTGGGGAACTATGCTAATACCAAACCAACTCATTGCTTTCTGAGAATACTTTTTAATTTCGCAATGATGTAGTAATTTGATATTATCGGAATTTACAATGTCATTAAAATGGAAAGTGAATCCTGTTCTTCCTTCATCAATTAAAACTGAAAAGTTATGATGCTTTCCATCGCACTTAGCATTCATAGCCATAGTTTCAATGTTATCACTAATTTTATAAACAGTATCCTCGCTTAATTGAAGGAGTTCGAAACCAAAATCAATAGCTACGGGATCTTCTGTTTTTTCAATTTCTTCAATTAATCGTCCAATATGAGTATTTTTGATTCGTGTGAGAGTCCCATCAGGGGTATCATTTCCGGGCACTCCATCTCGTCTGACTATCATAGCTATATCTAAGTCTTCGCTTATATCTTCACATAAATAAAATGATGAATATTTGCTATCCATCAATAAATTTTGCTTTAAATGATATGAAAGTATCGTAAGTTCATTTGAAGCAACAATTTTATCATAATACAGTGCCCTTTTATTAATATAGCTAAGCAAGTGAAGCGGAGAATTTAGCATTTCTGTCATAGCATCAAGAAGAAAAATATCCATAACAAAAGGAGGCATTATTTTTTCTGATTGTTCATATTTCAAAAATTCCTGTGTTTGAAAGCTCAAAGCTGGATAATGGTCTGATACAACACAAAAAATAT